>JBIIGP010000113.1:0-6339 GCA_044236415.1 Acidimicrobiales bacterium
CACGAGAACTAGGTCTCACCAATAAGGAGACCTTGGATCTGTGCGTCGCGCTCGGGATCGGCGTGAAGAGCCATTCCTCAAGCGTCGTCGAGCCTCAAGCTGACCGCGTTCGCCGTAAGGCCGAGCGTGAAGGTCTTGTGCGCGATGTGCAGCCCGAGGAACCAGAAGCTCCGGCCAAGAAGGCGGCGGCCAAAAAAACCGCGGCCAAGAAAGCTCCGGCCAAGAAGGCTGCAGCAAAGAAGACTGCTGACGAACCGGCGGAGGCCGAGGCGGCTGTCGCGCCCGCCGAACCGGAACCCGCAGTCGTTGATGTTCCCGTTGCCGAGGTCGAGACGGTTGCTCCTGCGTCCGAACCCACACCGGAACCCGCTCCCGCTCCTGCGCCCAAGCCGGCTGCACCGAAGCGTGTCATTTCGTCATCGGGTAGTTCTGGTCCGCGTCGCGAAGCACCCGCTGCTCCGGCCGCGCCTGCTCCTGTGGCCGAGGCACCTGTTGCACCCGCTCCGGCAGCCGAGGCGCCTATTGCACCGGCAGCATCGGCAGCACCGGCAGTTGGAGATCCAGCCGCGCCTGCGGCTCGCGCTCCGATGCCGCAGCGTCCTCCGACCTCGTCGACGGGCAAGCCGATTCCGCCTCCGCCCGGCGCACGTCCTCCGATTTCTTCAACGGGTAAGCCGATTCCGCCGCCCCCCGGTATGCGTCGCGAAACGCCTGCTCCCGGAGCGCGTCCTGGCGGTCGTCCTGGTGGCCCCGGTGCTGGTGGTCCTGGTGGTCGTCCTGGTGGCGGCGGTCCTGGTGGACGTCCTGGTGGCGGAGGCTTCAACGGCCCTCGTCCCGGTGGTGGTCCTGGTGGCGGCGGTCCCGGCGGCGGCTTTGGTGGTCCCGGTGGTGGTCCCGGTGGTGGACCCGGTGGTGGTCCTGGTGGTCGTCCTGGTGGCGGCGGTCGTCCTGGTGGTGGCCCTGGTGGTCGTCCCGGTGGTCCGCGTCCCAAGCGCAAGGGTCGTCGTCGTCGTAACCGCGACGAACTTCAGCCGATCGATGCACCGAGCTACACGCCTCGTGAAGCACCAATCCCGGTTGGCGAAGTTGTCGTAGAGCGCGCCTCAACCGCGCAAGACCTTGGCCCCAAGATGAATCGCACGGCGGCCGACGTCGTTCGCTTCCTTATGCAACAGGGCGAAATGGTTACCGCTACGCAATCGCTGAGCGACGACATGATCGAACTGTTTGCTGCCGAAATTGGCGCATCGATTCGTCTCGTCAATCCCGGTGAAGAACAAGAAGTCGAGCTGCAGAAGTTGCTGATGCTCGAAGAAGATGTCGACGACGCAACGTATGAATCGTGGGCGCATCGTCCGCCGGTCATTACCGTTATGGGCCACGTCGATCACGGTAAGACCAAACTTCTTGATCAGATTCGTAATGCCAATGTTGTTGCAGGTGAAGCCGGTGGCATCACCCAGCACATCGGCGCCTATCAGGTCACCCAAGACGGACGTGCAATTACGTTCCTCGATACTCCCGGTCACGAAGCGTTCACCGCTATGCGTGCTCGTGGCGCCGATGCAACCGACGTCGTCATCCTTGTCGTCGCTGCCGACGATGGCGTCATGCCGCAAACGATTGAAGCCATCAATCACGCGAAGGCCGCCGATGTTCCGATCATCGTTGCCATCAACAAGATCGATCGCGAGAACGCTGACCCCACTCGTGTGATGCAGCAGCTGTCTGAACACGAACTTGTCCCCGAAGCATGGGGCGGCGAAACCGTCATGGTCGAGGTCTCTGCACTCCAGAACCTTGGTATCGACGATCTTCTCGAGAACGTGCTCATCATGGCCGACCTCGAAGATCTTCGTGCCAATGATGAAGGCCGTGCTCGCGGCGTCGTGCTCGAATCAAACCTCGATATTGGTCGTGGTCCGGTCGCCACTGTGCTTGTGCAACATGGAACGCTGCGTGTCGGCGATCCAATGGTTGCCGGTGCTGCTTGGGGCCGCGTCCGCGCGATCATCGACGACCAAGGCAACCAGATCAAAGAAGCTGGCCCTTCAGCGCCAGTTCAGGTACTTGGGCTTTCCGACGTCGCTATCGCAGGCGACCGTTTCGTTGTCGCTCCCGACGAGAAGACCGCTTCGAAGGTTGCCGCAACTCGCGAGCATTGGCTCCGGGTCGCCACAATCGGCCGTGAAGCTCATGCAATGAGTGGCGGCGCCAAGCTCGAAGACATCTTCCAGCAGATTCAGGCTGGCGAATCAGCGACGCTCAACCTCATTTTGAAGGCCGACGTCACTGGTTCTCTCGAAGCACTTACCGAGAGCCTTAAGCGACTCGAACGAGACGAGGTCAAACTCGCATTCGTGCACCGCGCTGTTGGCGGTATCACCCAGAACGATGTCCAGTTGGCGGCAACGTCCAACGCCACGATCATCGGCTTCAATGTCCGACCCGATCGTCAGGCTCGCGAACTGGCCGACACTGAGCACGTTGAAATTCGTGCCTACGAAATCATCTACCAGGTGCTTGAAGATATTGAGAAGGCCATGCTTGGTCTTCTCAAGCCTGAGTACGAAGAAATCGTCACAGGTGAAGCCGAAGTTCGCGAGATCTTCCGTGTGCCCAAGGTCGGCGCCATTGCCGGCTGTTACGTCACGAACGGTCAGATCACTCGTGGCACCAAGGTGCGATTCCTTCGTGAAGGAACAATCATCTGGAAGGGTTCGGTCGCATCGCTCCGACGCTTCAAGGACGATGTCCGCGAAGTTGCGGCTGGCTTCGAGTGCGGTATCGGTCTTACCGATTTCCAAGACCTCAAGCCTGGCGACATCATCGAAACCTACGAAGACCGCGAGATTCCGCGCACCTAAGTTGTGTCCGGCGGTTTGCCGTTCGGATTCCTTAGGGTCAACCAGGAGGCGTTTGCATGAGTCGACGAAGCAACCACGGCTCGGCCCGTCAGTATCCGCGTACCGCTCGACTCAACGAGTTGTTACGCGAGATCATTGCGGGCGAACTCGAACGCATGGATGACGATCGTCTCCATCTCGTGACTATTACTTCAGTTGATATCGAAGGCGATCTTCGCCACGCCAAGGTGTACTTCGATTCGATCCAAGATGAAGAAGGCGATCCCGAGGTTCTCGAAGCATTCGGAGAGGTTCGCTACAAGTTGCAGTCGGCGATTGGCCGTGAAGCGCGCATGAAGCGCACGCCGGAACTTTCGTTTGCCCCCGATCCTGCGGTTCGGGCCGGCGCGCGCATCGAGTCGTTGTTGGCCGAAGGCCCCCGACCGGAACCCGACGCCACCGAATCGTGAGCGCGAAGAAGCATGACGACGGACCAGACGGGCTCGTCGTCGTCGACAAGGACGCGGGCTGGACCTCGCACGATGTCGTTGCGAAATCTCGCAGCTTGCTGGGAACGCGCAAAGTCGGACATTCGGGAACGCTCGACCCCGACGCCACTGGTGTACTGCTGTTGGGCGTTGGTCGCGTTACGCGTCTATTGAAATATCTCACCGCGTTACCCAAGACCTACACCTGCGAAATCGTGTTCGGAACCGAAACGTCAACCCTCGACGCCGCCGGCGATGTCACCGCAACGCACGACATGTCGGGTCTCGCATTTGCGCAGGTTGAAGCGGCGGTTCCGCAACTCACCGGCGACATCATGCAGATTCCTCCGATGGTGTCGGCCGTGAAGATCGACGGAAAACGATTGCATCAACTCGCCCGAGAAGGAATCGAAGTTGAGCGGGAGCCACGCCCGGTCACGATCTATCGCTTCACCGTTGCACCGACAAACGATCCGCTTGTCGTCACTGCCGAGGTGGAATGTTCCTCGGGCACGTATGTGCGCACGTTGGCCGCAGATCTTGGTCATGCTCTTGGTGGGGGAGCGCATCTTCGCGAACTCCGACGCACTGCCATTGGGTCGTTCACTCTTACTGAAGCGCACTCGCTCGAAACGGTGTCGCCCGACGTGCTCTTAACCCCAGCCGAGGCCATGCGGGATAACCCCATCGTGGTGGCTTCCGATGCAGAACGGATCGATGTTGGCCACGGAAAGGTGCTGACGATCGATGAACGGTTCGTCGGCGAGGGTCCCTGGGCGGTTACTGACGGTGAAGGTCGCCTGCTCGCGATGTACATCGCCCATCGGGGTGGCACTGCCAAGCCCGATGTTGTCGTTGCGCCGGTTGACGGACGGTAGCGTTCGATCGGTCATGGACGTCATCTACGACAACGACGAAGCACATCACGACGGGCAGGGTTCCGCTGTGACTATCGGCGCGTTCGATGGCGTCCATCGCGGTCACCGTCAGGTCATTGCCACGTTGCGAGGGCTTGCCGCCGATCGAGACCTTCGAACGGTGGTCGTCACCTTCGATCGTCACCCGGCGTCAGTCGTTCGGCCCGAGTCTGCGCCGCTCCTCCTCACCGATCTCGACCAGAAGCTTGAGCTACTTGCGCAATGTGGTGTCGATGCCGCATTCGTTGTGCGCTTCGATGAACAACGTGCGCAGGAAACAGCGGCCGAGTTCATTACGGCTGATCTCGTCGGAACGCTCAACGCAAAGCTGGTAACTGTCGGTAGCGATTTCCACTTTGGCAATAAGCGCGCCGGGAACGTGGAACTCCTCGTCGAGATGGGCAGCGATCTTGGTTTCGAAACACTGGCTCACGAACTTGTTGACGTGAACGGAAAGCCTTCGAATGAGTCCGTGTCGTCGACGCGAATCCGCGCCGCCTTGCGCGGTGGCGATCTCGACTCGGCGAATGCGATGTTGGGCCGCCCCCACGAGGTGCGCGGTGTTGTGGGTCATGGTGATGGCCGGGCACGCGACCTCGGATTCCGTACGGCAAATCTTGCGATCCCTGAAACGATCTGTCTTCCTGCCGATGGCATCTACGCCGGTTGGTGTCGGACGCCCGATGGCGTCAATCGGGCGTGTGCCATTTCGCTTGGTCGCCGTCCCACGTTCTATGAATTCGCCGATACCTCGCTACTCGAGGCACACCTCATCGACTTCGACGCTGACCTTTACGGACAACAACTTGCTGTGCAGTTCGTTGCTCATCTTCGAGACGAACTGAAATTCGATTCGGTCGACGCGCTCATCACCCAAATGGGCAAAGACGTCGATCAGTGCCGGACACTCCTACTGGGTTGATCCGCAGCACAGCGAGGCTCGTTACCAGGGTTCGTCGGGAATGCCGAAGTGCTCGCTGTAGGCGCGCATCTGCTCGCGACGAGCCGGCACGTTGATGCCAATTTGATCGACGTCGTAGATGACCTTGCCGAATCGATCGCGCTCATGGGTGGCTCCGTATTCGGCCAGTGCGGCCTCGGCTCGTGCGTCCATGGGTTGTCCAGCGAGTTCGTAAATGCGGCGAATAGTGCCGAGGTCGTCGGCCATGAACTCGTCGAACCGAATGTCCATCGACTGCTCGGGCCCACCGAGCAGAGCGCGATCTCGCATGGCGGCATTCAGCATGTCGTCGAGGCGGTCGGCCCAATAGTTCGAAACTGCAACTGGGTCGACTGGCGACAACGATGTACGCGCTGAATACGACACCATCGTTCCCATCGAAACCATGACGGAAATCGGATCACGGTGTGTGACGAGGAAGGTGGCATCGGGGAACGTTGTTGCAAGTGGACCGAACTGTTCCAGATGCTGTGGCGATTTCAGGATCCAACGTTCACCACCACGCAAGAACTGGCACGCTTTCAACACGGTCTTCATGTACTCATAGTGCGGTGTCTGATCGTGCGACTTGTAGTAGTCGCGCCAGGTTGGCATCGGTGCCATGGTTTCGAACATCATCGTTGAGAAGTCAATGGCAAGAATCTGAATCTCTTCGTGAACGTGCCATGTCGTCATCTCATGCATGCGATTGAAATCCGGCATGATCATGTCCATGATCTGCAGACCGGCTTCTGTCCGTTCCAGCCGCGGATCTTCGGGGGTGTTGGCGAGCGATGCTTCATCAAGCGAAGGAACTGGTTGGATGCTTTCCCAGTACGGAAGTGAACGAAGCGCGGGATCGCAAGCAATCAAGTTGTGAAGGTGGGTTGTGCCAGTGCGGGGGAGTCCAGCGATGATGATCGGCGCTTTGATCTCGATGTCGTGAATCTCTGGGTGTCGAGCCAGTAAGTCGGCGAGCAGCAAACGGTTCTTTAGCAGCGTGCTCATGAACGAGCCGGCCGAGATGCGACCCATTGGTGAGAGCGGAGCTTCGGTGTCGAGTGCGTTGAGCAACACTTCGAGGCGCTCCACGAAATCCATTGGACCGAAATCGTCAAGACCGGTTTCGGCCGCCGCTTGTGTCATGA
>JBIIGP010000114.1:0-6304 GCA_044236415.1 Acidimicrobiales bacterium
CATCGTTGCCTCGGCAGCGTTGTACGGCGGCACCTACAACCTTCTTCACTACACGCTCCCGAAGTTCGGTATCGAAGCAACGTTCGTTGAAGATCCCGACAACCTCGACGAATGGCGTAATGCCATTCGCCCGAACACCAAGGCGTTTTATGGCGAGACCATCGGTAACCCGCGCAACGATGTCCTCGACATCGAAGGTATTTCGAAGGTTGCGCACGAGGCTGGCGTTCCGCTCATCGTGGACAACACCGTTGCTTCCCCATGGCTCATTCGTCCGTTTGAGTGGGGCGCAGACATCGTGGTGCACTCGGCGACCAAGTTCATTGGTGGTCATGGCACCTCAATCGGCGGCCTCGTCGTTGATGGTGGCTCATTCGACTTCTCGGCGAACGACAAGTTCCCGATGTTCACCGAACCAGACCCCAGTTACCACGGTCTTCAGTACTGGCCCGCACTTGGCGCCGGTTCCTACATCATTAAGGCCCGCGTGCAGTTGCTTCGCGATCTTGGTCAGGCCATCACGCCATTCAACTCATTCCTGTTCCTTCAGGGTCTCGAGACACTCAGCCTTCGTATGGAGCGTCATAACGAGAACGCCGCAAAGGTCGCTGCGTATCTCGCCGGGCACTCGCAGGTCGAAGAAGTGCAGCACGCCAGCCTGACCTCTTCGCCGTGGCATGAGCGCGCGAAGAAGTACACCGCCGGCAAGGGCTTCGGTTCTGTGCCCGCATTCATTATCAAGGGCGGCAAGGAAGCCGGACAGAAGTTCGTCGAGGCGCTTGAGTTGCATAGCCACGTTGCGAACATTGGTGACGTGCGCAGCCTTGCCATCCAGCCGGCAACCACAACGCATTCACAGCTCACCGAAGCCGAGCAGATCACCGCTGGCGTGCAGCCGGGTCTCGTGCGTCTTTCGGTTGGCCTTGAGTCAATCGACGACATCATCGCCGACCTCGACAAGGGCTTTGCTGCTGCGAAGTAAGTCTCTCCTTTGAAGTGTGAATCGGGCCGGCGCTCCAATCGAGCATCGGCCCGATTTATTTCGGATGATGTTCCTGCAGACTTTCGTCAGCGAAGTCGCGTACAGTCACATTTTTCGCAACGATCCGGGGGAAGAAATGCGCAAGTTCACGGTTCTGGCTGGTGTCGGAGCAATTTCGATGCTCGTAGGGGGGTCGCTGGCATCGGCGTCGCCGACGATCTCGCCTTCCTCGATCGTGACCCTGCTCGACGCGACGACTCCGGGCACGTCGAGTGCAATGGTGCCGTCCGGAATCTGCAACTTCTCGGTGCAGGCCGAGGGCGGAGCCGGTGGCGACGGCGCCGATGCCCCCGGAGCAACCGTTTCGACGGGAGGCAGCGGCGCCTTCGTGGCCGCGAGGTTCGCCGTCACACCGGGCTCGACGATCGACGTCCTCGTGGCTGGCGGAGGAACTGACGGTGCGAGTGCGAATGCCGGTTCCGGTGGCATCGGTGGCGGCGGCGGCGCGGCAACTGGTTCCAATGGTGGAGGCGGCGGTGGGGGTGGCGGCGCCTCGGTCGTGTCGATCGGCACCACCGCGCTCGTCGTGGCCGGTGGTGGTGGAGGAGGACTCGGAGGAGGCGTCGTCGGCGCTGATGGTGGCGATGCCGGCCTCCTCGGCGCGGACGGCCAGGCCGGTCAGACCTACGGCGGTGGGTCCACCGGTGGTGGCGGTGGGCGGAGCAGTGGTGCGGGCGGCGACGGAGGCAGCGATGGCGGTGGCGGTGGTGGCGGTGGTGTGTATGCCGGAGGCCTCGGTGGGATATTCAACCCTGGTGGGGGCTCTATCTACACAGGCGGTGCCGGTGGCGCAGGCGATGGGCACTGGGGCGGTGGCGGTGGCGTCGGAACGAGTACGTCCGGAGGAGTCGGGGGCGCGGGTGGAACCGGGGGCAACGGCGCTGGCGCCGGTGGCGTCTCGATGAGCGGCGGTGCAGGTGGGAACGGGACCGCTCCCGGCGGCTCAGGCTCGGCGGCGGCCGGTTCAAACGGCGGCGCAGGGGCCGGTGGTCTGGGCTTCGGCGGTGGTGGTGGCGGATCGACCTACGGTGGCGGTGGCGGTGGCGGTGGCTGGGGCGCGGGTGCCGGTGGCGGTTCCTCGTCCACTGCTGGTGGCGGTGGATCCTCGCATGTCGATGCGTCGGCACTTTCACCGATCTCGTCTCTCAGCCAGCTCCCCATGCACGGCCGAGTGCTGCTCTCCTACGACCCCGTCGTCGATGCGTGTCCGCCACCGACGACGGCGACGACCACGATCAATCCCGATCCCGAAGGAGTCGTACCTAAGTTCGCCGGTTGACTCGCGACTCCTTCGACCGGGCTACGTTCGGGACGCAAAGGGGGAGTTATGCAAGCAACGTTTGATTTCAGCGGCAAGGTCGTCATCGTCACCGGTTCGACCAAAGGGTTAGGTCGCGCGATGGTCGACGGATTTGCCGATGCTGGCGCAAAGGTCGTCGTGAGTAGTCGCAAACAAGACCTTTGTGATCAGGTCGCGGCAGAACTAACGGAACGCACTGGCGCCGAAGTGCTGCCGCTCGCATGCCACGTTGGCGATTGGGATGCGATTCCTGCATTTGTCGAACAGGTTATTGACCGGTTTGGTCGCATTGATGTCCTCGTGAATAACGCCGGGATTAATCCCACGAGCGATTCGTTGATGGAGACGAACATTGATCTGTGGCGCAAGGTGTTTTCGGTCAACCTTGAAGGTCCGCTGCGCATGGCTACGTGCGTCGCTCCGCATATGCGTGAAGTTGGCGGTGGATCAATTGTGAACATCGCAACCGTTGGCGCCTATAGCGGTGGTCCTGGTGTCGGAGCATATGGCGCCTCAAAGGCGGCGCTCATCAACATGGGACGTACGCTTTCAAAGGAACTCGCGTCGTGGAACATCCGTGTCAACACGATCTGTCCGGGCCCGGTGAAGAGCGAACTGACAGATGGTGCGGAACGAATGGCACCTGGTTTCTACGAGCGAGCCGCGTCGGCGACCTCAATGAAGCGAGTGGCCGAGACCGCAGAGGTCATTGGTCCGGTGTTGTACCTCGCCAGTGATCTTTCATCGTTTGTAACTGGCGACGACATCGTCGTTGCCGGTGGCATGCCCCGTGGCTGAAGCCATTGTCTTCAGCGGTGAAGTTGCGGTCATCACCGGCGCAGGTGGTGGGCTCGGGCGCGCCTATGCCCACATGTTGGGCGAACGAGGTTGTCGAATTGTTGTGAACGATGTTGGTCGCCCGCACGGCGACAACGTTCCAGTTGCTCAATCGGTGGTTGACGAACTTCAAGCGAAGGGCATCGAAGCAGTCGCCGATGATCACAATGCGATCACCGATGGCGGTGCGATTATCGCAACGGCGGTTGACGCCTTCGGTGCCGTCGACATCGTCATTAATAACGCTGGTATCGGAGCAGGTTCACCGCTGGGCCCGAACTCCGCCGAAGAATGGCGCGAGACGATCGATGCGACGCTTCAAACCTCGATCGCCGTCACGGGTGCGGCATGGCCACATCTCGTCGAGCGTGGCGGTGGTCGAATAGTGATGACCGGTTCGCCGGCCATGTTCGGAGCTTCAACGACGATTCCGTATTCGGCCGCGAAATCCTCGATGTACGGCTTCACTCGTTCGGTGGCTGCTGCTGGTCGTCGTCGCGGCATCATCGCGAACAACGTGATGCCCTCTGCGCTGACTCGACTTACAAAGTCGTTGCCTCCTGGTCCGATGGCGCAACTGTTCGCCGATCACTATTCGCCCGAGGACGTTGCGTCATTTGTGACTTGGCTCTGTCATCGCTCATGCGCGGTGTCGGGAGAATCGTTCTCGGTCGGTGGAGGTCGTGCGGCACGCGTGGTGCTTTCAGAAAACCGCGGCGTACTCGTCGACGATCAGGCGCCGGAATCTTGGGCAGGGCATGTGGACGAACTCATGTCGCTCGACGAGGTTGTCTTCCCACTCTCCATGAACGACGAAGTCACCTGGCAAGCCCACACGCTTGGAAAGTCTGTACCGGCAGAACTGGCTCCCGGCGGGCCACTCAATTGGAACCGCAAGCCCCGGCCGTAGCCGAGATGATGCTGCCTACAGGTTTTCGACCACGTAATCGACGCACTTGGTAAGAGCTTCGACGTCTTCTGGATCGATTGCCGGGAACATGGCCACACGAATCTGATTGCGACCAAGTTTGCGGTAGCTGTCGGTGTCGACAATGCCGTTGGCACGCAGCACCTTGTTGACCTCGTCAGCCGAAACCGAATCATCGAAGTCGATCGTGGCGACGACGTGGCTGCGTTCGTCGGGATTCGCTACGAACGGCGAGGCGTAGGACGATGCCTCAGCCCACGAGTACATGATCGCGGCAGAGCGATCACATCGTGATGCGGCAAAGTGCAGGCCACCGTTTTCGTTCACCCATTCGACCTGTTGCACGGCAAGCAACACGGTTGCGAGTGCAGGCGTGTTGTAGGTCTGGTCCTTGCGTGAATTGTCGAGCGCGGTTGTGAGGCTCAGTGATTCGGGAATCCAACGACCTGAAGCACCGATGCGTTCGATGCGCTCAATTGCAGCGGGGGAGACAGCGGCAAGCCAAAGGCCGCCGTCAGAAGCGAGGCACTTCTGCGGAGCGAAGTAATAGACATCGGTTTGTGATGCATCGAATCGAAGACCGCCTGCAGCCGATGTTGCATCGACGAGCACGATTGCTTTGCCGTCGGTGCCGGTCGGGCGAACCAGCGGCATCGAAACGCCGGTTGACGTTTCGTTGTGGGTGAACGCGTAGGTGTCGATCGCATCGTCGGCGATGGGTGACGGGTGCGTACCGACATCGCCCTTGATGACGACCGGGTCGTCGAGGAACGGAGCGGCGGCTGCGGCTTGGGCAAACTTCGACGAGAACTCACCGAAGGTGAGGTGCTGGCTGCGGCGATCGATCAGACCAAACGTGGCGATGTCCCAGAACACTGTCGAGCCACCGTTGCCGAGCATGATCTCGTAACCGTCCGGAAGGGCGAACATTTCGGCCAGACCATTGCGCAGTCGGCTCACCATGTACTTCACGGTGTCCTGGCGATGACTGGTGCCGAGGTAGTCGCGGCCTGCTTCGGCAAGGGCGGCAACGGCCTCGGGGCGGACCTTCGAGGGACCGCAGCCAAAGCGGCCGTCAGCGGGGAGGAGGTCATTGGGGATGATGATGGGAGATGCGCTCACCTCTCCATCGTCGCATCTCAGGCCGGTGGTCGCGTCACGCCGTGAGTCACATCGAATTCGCTGCAGGGGAGGGCCGCAGAACCGGTAGCGTTCGGGCGCCAACATCAGTCGATCCGAGGACTTCCCCCATGGCCCCAGAGCGCCTTTCTCGCCGAGTCTCCGCCATCTCCGAATCAGCGACCCTTGCGGTTGATGCCCGAGCAAAGGCCTTGAAGGCTGCGGGCGAACCGGTCATCGGTTTCGGTGCGGGAGAGCCCGACTTCCCGACGCCGGCCCATGTAGTCGAGGCTGCGGTTGAAGCTGCGCGCGATGTGAAGAATCATCGCTACACGCCGGCTGCTGGACTGCCGGAGTTGAAGGAAGCAATTGCGGCCAAGACACTTCGCGATTCAAAGGTTGAGGTGGCGGCCAGTCAGGTACTCGTTACCAACGGTGGAAAGCATGCCGTCTACAACACCTTCGAAGCATTGCTGAACCCTGGCGACGAAGTTCTTCTTCCGGCGCCGTACTGGACGACGTACCCCGAACCCATCGCGTTGGCCGGTGGCGTGTCTGTTGTTCTTTCAACCGATGTCGAGTCAGGTTTCCGCGTCACGGTTGAACAGCTCGAAGCTGCACGCACTGACAAGACCAAAGCGCTTGTCTTCGTTTCGCCGTCGAACCCGACTGGCGCGGTGTACCCGCCGGAAGAAGTTCGTGCGATTGGTGAGTGGGCACTCAAGCACGGCATTTGGGTCATCACCGACGAGATTTACGAACACCTCACGTTCGGCGACAACGTGTTCACCTCGATCCTCGCTGAGGTTCCTGGCCTTGCCGATACCTGCGTGATCCTCAACGGCGTTGCCAAGACCTATGCGATGACCGGTTGGCGTGTTGGCTGGATGATCGGCCCGGCTGATCTCATCAAGGCCGCCACAAACCTTCAGTCGCATTCGACCTCAAACGTGGCGAACGTTTCGCAGCGCGCCGCCATCGCTGCGCTTGAAGGTGGCCTCGAATGTGTTGAGGAAATGCGCGAGGCCTTCGCTCGTCGAGCGATTCTCATTCACGGCCTTCTCAATGACATTCCCGG
>JBIIGP010000115.1:0-6276 GCA_044236415.1 Acidimicrobiales bacterium
TTCGGCGAGAATCGCAGCGAGCGCGGCCGCGGCGTCATTGACCTGCGCAGCGCAGAAGGTGCCTGCGGGCCAAGTTCCATCCGAAGCGGGGGAGTGGCCCGAGTCGAGATAGTCGAGAAACACAACGCGAGCGATTCCAAGAGCGGCCGCCGATGCCTCAGCCTCGGCGGTCCTGCGCTGAGCAAGACCCTCGTCGGCGGCCAATATGCCATCCCCAACATCTCCGGCATCGCCACGAGTGGCGAGGACTAGGACAACCCGGTGGCCAGCCTGAGCGGCCCGAGCCAGCGTGCCTGAATCGAGAAGGGCCTCATCGTCGGGATGGGCATGAAAGGCGATCAGCGTCCCGGTTGGCATCCATGCATTCTTACAGGGCAACGGTGAGGACTACCGTGACGCTGAGTGACTCATACCGATGAGACCCCTGGATTCGAATCCGGACGACTGAAGATCGCTCGGATCTCCGATTGCTATGTCCCGCGCCTAGGCGGCATCGAGATGCAGGTTCACGATCTTGCCCGACATTTGCAGCGGGCCGGGCACGAGGTCGTGGTGGTCACTACGACAGGCGGTCCTGATGTGGTCAATGGCGTTCGAGTTCACCGTATCGACGTTCCGTTGCTTCCTTTCGATATCCCGTTTACCCGTCGGGCATTCCGCTGCGTGGCTGATGTGCTCGCATCCGAGCGCGTCGATGTCGCGCACTTTCATGGTGGCGTTGTGAGTCCGCTCGCCTACAAGGGAGCGAGAGACGCGCAACGCGCAGGCATTCCTGTCGTGGTGACATTGCATTGCATCTGGAGTTATGCCACTCCGTTCTTCTGGGCGGTCAACAAATTGACGAAGTGGGGACAGTGGCCCGTTGTCCTCTCGGCAGTGAGCGAGGTCGCTGTAGCGCCAGTGCGGCGTATTGCGTCCGATGATGCAACGGTTGTTGTGCTCCCGAATGGGATTGAGAACGCCACTTGGAAGATTGCGCCAGCGGAGCGGGATCCTTCGGTGGTGACCCTTGTGTCGGTGATGCGTCTGGCTCCGCGTAAGCGCCCAATGCATTTATTGCGGATGATCAAGGACGTGCGTGACCGGACACCTCGCTCGATCGATGTTCGCCTGATCGTTATCGGAGACGGTCCTGAACTCGGGCAGATGGAGAAATACGTCCGGGAGAATGGACTGACGAACACGGTGTCGCTGGTTGGGCGTCGGACGCGAGAGGAAATTCGCGAGATCTATTCACGAGCAGATGTATTTGTGGCCCCGGCCAACCTTGAATCATTCGGAATCGCTGCACTTGAAGCTCGTTGTGCTGGCTTGCCGGTCGTAGCGAAAGCACAGACCGGCATACGTGAATTCGTTGCGCATGAACAAGAAGGGCTACTGGCAGCGAATGATGCAGAGATGGCGCGTGAACTCACTCGAATCGTGAACGACCGAACGCTGCGAGAACGAATTGCGCAACATAACCGCACGACGCCATCTCCAGTTGACTGGACCGACGTCGTTGAACGAAATGTTGAGGCCTACCGGCTCGCGATCAGTTTGCAGTCGTAATCGGTGTGCCGCGTCCGGCTCGCGTGAATGCTTTCGCCACAAAATAGGCAAACGTGAAAAGCGCGAAGCCGGCGACAGCATCGAGTACGTAATGGTTCGCGGTGATTACTACGACGTAGGTAGTGACGATCGGGTACAGGATGACAAGCGTCTTTGACCACCACGCCTTCATTCGTGGAAGCAGTGAAATGAAGGCCCAAAATGCCCATCCGCAGTGCAGCGAAGGCATTGCGGCGAACTGATTCGAGATCGTCTTCATTGCGGCGTCGTTGAATGACCAGAACGTGGGGTATTCGACGAGCGTGTCAACAAACCCGAACCAGAGGTTGGCGTTGGCACCATGAAGAAGCAATGTGTCATCGAGCAGACGAGGCGGCATGAGCGGGAAGAGCGCGAAACCGATAAGTCCGCACAGTGTGCCGATCATGAGGGTGTTTCGGAACAAGGGGTAATCATCGGGGAACTTTGAATACAGAAAGATCAGAGTGAACAACGTTGCGGCGATGTAAATCGATCCGTAGAAGTAGTTAGCGGCCACGATCAGGGGCGTGAAGCCGAGCGCAAATTTCTGCATTGCTTGTTCGTGCCAAATCCCGAGGTTCCGCTGCCAATCGATGATGAGGAGCGCGTTGGAATAGGCCTTTGCGGGCTTTCCGGCGGAAAGATTTCTGACTGTTTCGTAGACAACATTGACAGCCGCAATGATCAGAATCTCACGCCACCACACGATCTTCTTGCCGTCAGAAAGCGTGCGTCCTGCAAAGAATTTGCTTCGGTTCGGTGATTCTGCACTTTGTGTTGCTTCGATGTTGGAGTCGGTCATGCCGCCACCAACCTTTGCACCGATCCGCGTGCGGTAACGATATACAGCTCGCCCTGGTTGTCTTCAGCAAATGCCACGAGTGAATTCGTTCCAAGTTGCGGGCCGATCGCTTTATCGTCGAGGACGATGCCCTTGCGTTGCAGGAGCCCTTTGACGCTGCCGGTGCAGAAGTCGCCATAGATATAGACACCCTGCATCTCGGTTACTGAACCGCGGTAGACGTAGCCGCCGATAAGGGGGCAATCGGCGCTCGTGTTCGGCGTGACTCCGATTGGGGCAACGACCGATGAAGGTGCCTTGTCGGCGGAAGGACCGGCTTCTTTTCCGTCCTTATACGGCCAACCCAGGTTGGCGCCATCGCCGGCACCTGCGGACACGGGGAGGTAATCAATTTCTCCGAATTGAACGCGTCCAGCATCGGCGACCCACATGTTCCCGTTCGCTCGGTCGAAACTGAAGCGCAGCGGGTTTTGCGCTCCCAGAGTCCAAATCTGAGGGGCACCGCCGCCAGACGCGAAGGGGTTGCCAGGTGGGATGGCATAGGGGTCGGTAATGGTTGCGCCCGCTGGATCAATGCGCAGAATTTTTCCGAGCAACGACTCGGGGTTCTGTGCCGTTTGCTCCGTTGCGCCATTTGGAGAATCGCCGACACCTATATAGAGGAATCCATCGCGACCGAGCGTGAGTTGGCCCGCATAGTTGGTTGAACCTTCATGGGCGATGGTGAGGAGGGTTCGCTTTGAGGCGGGGTCAACGACAGGTGCGGGAAGAATCGGAAGCGATGTTGAAGTCGATGATGTCGATGGCGCCACCGTGGTTGATGTTGGTGGTGCACCTGGGACGGTTGGAGCGGTTGGCGCAGGCGCTGCCGGAGCCGGAAGAGTGACCGGAGGGGGAGTCGGATCGGTCACGGCCCACGACGCGATGACGATTTCACCCTTCTTGTTCACATAACTAAGGAAGAGCGTGCGGGCATCGGTGGAGAACGCGATTCCGAGAAGTCCGCCCTCGCCGCCGGTTGACACATCGCTTGAAATATCGATGACCGCACCGGGGTAGGTCTTGAATCCGTTTCGTTGGGTTTGGCCGAGTTCAAGATTCCATGCGGTTTGAATCTCGATAGCTCTGACTGCGCCCGACCGTTGCGTGACCCAAAGTTGGTTGCGCATTGGGCGAGACACAATGTTGGTTGCGTTGTTAAACCCGCCCGCTACTTCTGCTGCGCGCAAGGACTTCGTGATTGATGTCGGGCCGGTGCCCGTGTCGACTGCGGTTGTGGGTGTGGGCACAGCTGTGGTCGAGCTGGAGGAAGATTTCGCCGGAGCACTGCAGGCAACGAGGGTGCTACCAAGGGCCACGGCGAGAACGCCAGCGAGAGCTCGGAACGCAAGTCCGGCGGTCGATCGGCGGGTGTCGCGGTGGTGGGCCATGGCGCACCGAGGCTACCGATCTTTTTGTAGACGGCGAGGGCAGGTCAGCGCACGTGCGTCACCTCGAGGACGTCTTCCGTTCACCTTGGGGCGATTGATTCACGAGGAGTTGGCACGGGGTTTGTTGTTCTTTGGGCCCGAGTCACGTTCACTAACGGCACCTGCGGAAGTGGCCTTGTCTCAAGGCTGATTCCCATACCCGTCACCGGAGTTGATGAACGTCGTGCCCGGCACAGTTGTAGAGGACCCCCCGGTCGCCGAAGACCCTCCCGCCCCCCGGGAGCGGACTCGCCGAATCATCACCGAAGTTCCAAGCAAGGCCGATCGACGGTTCAATCAGGTGACGATGGGCGCGGGTATTTCCGTCCTGGTGCTGCTCACGCTCGTTGGCCTTTTCCTGCTCATCCAGAGTGGCGACGCTCTTGGCGAGACGGGTATCTGGACGTTCCTGACTCGTACCGAATGGCGAACCGATGTCACCCCGGCGCGGATCGGTGTTCTCGGGCTCCTGGCCGGAACCGTGCTTGTTGCGGTGGTGGCGGTGGCTATTGCGGTGCCGCTCAGTTTGTTTTGTGCGCTCGCGATCACTGAGTACTCGACAGCAAAGCGTCGCAAGTGGCTTATCGGCGTTGTTGATCTTCTCGCTGCGGTGCCGAGTCTTCTCTTTGGTCTCTGGGGATTTCTGTATCTCTCCGACAAGATTGTTCCGATCTCCACTTGGTTGACCCAGAACCTTGGATGGATTCCTCTCTTTAAGACTGAAGAGGACGCGAGCCTCACCGGTTCAATCTTTATTGCCGGCATCGTGGTGGCGTTGATGGTCCTGCCGATCATCACCTCGGTTGTCCGTGAAGTGTTTTCACAAACTCCTCCTGGCGAGAAGGAAGCTGCACTCGCTCTGGGGGGCACGCGCTGGGGAATGATCAGGACGGTTGTTCTTCCGTTCGGTAAAGGCGGAATCGTTGGCGGTTCAATGCTCGGTCTTGGTCGAGCATTGGGAGAAACGATTGCCGTAGCGCTTCTGCTGCCTCAGGTACCGCAGAAAATCAGCGAGAGCATTCACATTCTTCAAAATGGTGGAGCAACCGTTTCGGGATTCATCGCAAACCGAGCAGGCGCTGACGAGTTCACCACCTCCGGACTCTTGGCAGCGGGTCTGGTGCTCTTCATCATCACCCTCGGTACGAACATGATCGCTTCGGTTGTTGTGTCAAAGAGTCGTTCTGGCGCAGGAGTCGAGATATGACCTCGACCGTTTCAACAACAACGCCGGCTGCAGAGACTCCTACGACTACAACTACATCTCCACGGGTTCCGAGGAATCGGAAGCGCACGGCGCGTCGCCCTCGCGAATTCACAACCTTCGATGTGTGGATTCTTGTTGGCTCGATGATCAGTGCACTGTGTTTGAACTGGCTGATCTTCTATCGGTTTACCGCCGGTGCGAGTGCGTTTGGCTTCCTCCTTGGTTCCTACGCCACTTTCCTTTTGATCTTTGCAATTGTGACGACGGATCGAGTCGGGCGCCTGGTTGCAACTGACCGTGTGATGACGGTTGTCGTGGTTACCGCTGCGGCGATTGTCTTTATTCCGCTTGTGCTTTTGATCGGGTACATCCTCGTTGAAGGTTTGAAGGCCCTTCGCCCGAACTTCTTCTTTCAAGATCAACAGGGAATCACCCCAGTTATGCCGGCGACCTCAGGTGGAGGTTTCCACGCCATCATCGGCACGATCGAACAGGTTGGCCTTGCGCTGTTGTGGTCATTGCCGCTTGCACTTGCCGCTGCCGTCTTCCTGAATGAAAGCCGAAGCAAGTGGCGTCGTCCGGTTCGGATCTTCGTCGATGCAATGAGCGGTCTGCCATCAATCGTTGCAGGTCTCTTCATTTTCGCAACGCTGATTCTTCCGTTTGCGAAATCCGGTAATCCTCTCTTTGGCTACAACGGATTCATGGCGAGTTTGGCGCTCGCCATCACCATGCTTCCGACGATCACGCGAACCGTTGAAGTGGTATTGCGACTTGTTCCCGATGGTCTTCGTGAGGCGAGCCTGGCTCTCGGGGCATCTCGAGCTCGCACGGTGTGGTCAGTGGTGTTTCCGACCGCAAGGACAGGTATGACAACGGCGGTTGTGCTCGGAATTGCCCGTGCCGTGGGCGAAACTGCGCCGCTTTTGTTCACGTCATTTGGCTATGACCTCATGAACAGCAACCCGTTTGCAGGATCGCAAGAAAGTCTTCCGCTGTTCGTTTACCGAAATATTCGCAAGCCAGATATCGCTGCTGTGCAGCGTGGTTTTGCGGGTGCGCTCGTTCTCATGCTCATCGTGTTGGCGCTGTTCGCGGTTGCACGGTTCATCGGTCGCGATCGAACGAAACGAAAGAGCCGTGCGACAAAACCCCAAAACGCAGTTGCCGCGCCAGCAAAGAAACAACCACTGAAGGGTGGAGACAATGACTGACGTCGATCTTGA
>JBIIGP010000116.1:0-6260 GCA_044236415.1 Acidimicrobiales bacterium
CCGAGCATTGTGTAAAGGAAGAACTTCGTCGCAGCGTAGATCCGACGGCCGTGTCCCCACTTGCCGATGAGCATGTAAAGAGGCACGAGGGTGACCTCGAACATCAAGAAGAAAAGGAAGAGATCAAGCGCAAGGAATGCACCCATGCAACCCGCCATAAGGAGGGTGAGCCAGGCGTAGTAGCCCTTCGGACTGTGTGCCGGTTTCGCAGCGAAAAGCGCAATCGGAAACAGGATGCCAGTAAGCACAACAAGGAAGAGTGAGATGCCGTCGACGCCAAGGAAGAACTTGATGTCAAGCGACTGCACCCAGGTCTGCTGCACCACGAACTGGAATCCAGCATCATCGGTCTTGAACTGAACAAGCAACGCAATGCTCAAAATTCCGGTGAGCAGTGCGGTGAGGATCGCCATCTGTCGTGAAAGTTCCGGGCGGGAACTCGGCATGAGGGCGATAAGGACGGCACCGACGACTGGAACGAAGATCAATGCAGGAAGGATCGGGAACGATGCTGAGCCGCCCGAAGCGAAAATGGTGGAAAGAAGTGACGCGCTCATCAGAGGCTCACCTGCGTCATGACGAATGCGACGATCAGAATGGCACCAACACCGATCATGAGTGCATACCAGCGCACGTAGCCGTTCTCGATAGCGCGGAGTCGGGACGCACCACCGCGGGTGGCTCGTCCGACGCCATTGACTGCACCATCGATAACCACCTTGTCGAACATGGCGATGAGTTCAAAGCCTTTACGGCCAATCCCGCCCATGAACTTTGTAATGCTTTGGTCGATATACCAACCGTTGGCGAAGAACGGAAGTTCAATGCGACGCGGATCCACTTTGTTCTTCAGATACACCATGTAGGCAGCGAAGATACCGAGCAGTGCGATCGTCGTTGAGAGCGCGAGTTCAAAGGTGAGCTGAAAGGCACCAAGATCAAAGTCCGCTTGGTTCTCACCAACGACTGGCTCAAGCCAGCGGTTGAGGAACTCAAGGTTGTGAGTGAACGGAAGGTTCAGGAACCCGGCAATAGCGGCGAAGAACGCGAGCACGATGAGCGGCACCAACATTGGCCACTTTGATTCGTGCGGATGCACCGCGCCGTGACCAGCATCGGCATGCGCATCGTCGTGGGCGTCGGAATGATCATCCGATTCGGCGACATCGGAAGCCGTATGCGCCTTCAGGTTGGCCAGTTCGCCCTCGGCTGATTCGCCCCAACGCGCGTCGCCGTAGAAGACGCGGAACACGAGACGGCTCATGTAGAACGCGGTGAGCAATGCAGTGATGAGACCAATCACATAAAGAATCGGGCTCTTATGGAGTGCATACGCAAGGATGTCGTCCTTCGACCAGAAGCCCGAGAACGGCGGGACGCCGGCGATAGCAAGCCAGCCGATGATGAACGTGACTGCTGTGACCGGCATGACTTTGCGCAAAGCGCCCATGCGTCGCATGTCTTGCTCATCGTGCATGCCATGAATGACTGAACCAGCGCCAAGGAAGAGCAACGCCTTGAAGAAGGCGTGCGTGATCATGTGGAAGATCGCTGCGCTGTATCCGCCGACGCCCACAGCCAAGAACATGTAGCCAAGCTGGCTGACGGTCGAGTACGCCAGGACCTTCTTAATGTCCTGTTGAGCCAGAGCAATCGTCGCAGCGAGAAATGCTGTCGCGATACCGACGATGGCGATCATCCAAGGAATCCAGGATGCCGAAGCGGCGATGATCGGGTTCACGCGAACGAGCAGGTACACGCCTGCGGTCACCATCGTTGCAGCGTGGATGAGCGCTGACACGGGAGTGGGGCCAGCCATGGCGTCGGGCAACCAGATGAACAACGGAATCTGTGCCGACTTGCCAATGGCGCCGATAAACAGCATCAGTGCAATAAACGTTGCCGTGGTTTCCGCTAGTCCTGGAGACAACGGAAGGAATTCGGTATAGGTAACGGTGCCGAAGGCGAAGAACGTCATGAAGATTGCGACCATGAAGCCCCAGTCGCCAACTCGGTTCGTGATGAACGCCTTCTTGCCTGCGCTGGCGTTTTCATCTTTTTCAAACCAGAACGCAATGAGGAAGTACGAACAAGCGCCCACGCCTTCCCAGCCGAGGAACGTGAGCACCAAGTTGTCGCCGAGAACAAGGATGAGCATCGAGAACACGAACAGATTCAGGTACGTGAAAAATCGCGGGAAGCGACTGTCTCCGTGCATGTACCCAATTGAGTAGAGATGAATCAGCGATGCGATGCCCGTTACAAACAGGACCATCGCCATTGAAAGAGGATCGAGCAAGAAACCAATATCGACGCTGAAGTTGCCAGCCGGGATCCACTCGAACAACGAGAGTTCGTAGGTGTGTTCGGGCTCGCCCCAAAGTCCGGCGAACACAACACAAGCGGTCACGAACGAAAGTGCGACGGCACCCGTGCCGATCCAACCAGCCCGCGGTTCGCCAATGCGCTTACCGAAAAACACCAAGATCAAGAAACCTGCAAGTGGCAGTGCAGGGATTAACCAGACGAGTCCGACCATGTCCCCTATCCCCTCAATGTCCGAAGGTCATCGGCGGTAGCGCCGGGACGACGACGTGCCATCGCCACGATGAGGGCCAGGCCAACGACAACTTCGGCGGCGGCGACAACCATGACGAAAAAGACGATGATCTGACCAGAGACGTCATCGAGCATCTTGCCGAATGTCACGAATGACAGGTTCACGGCGTTGAGCATGAGTTCGACGCACATGATCATGACCAGTGGATTGCGGCGGATCAGAACGCCGACGCCACCGATCACAAAAAGAATCGCCGAGAGCATCAGGTACGCGAGCGAGAGGTTTGAACCCATCAGTGCGCTCCTTCCTCTGGAATGGCGGTGAGTGGTTCGTCGCCCATATCGGTCATGGATTCCGGCTCGGGGATGGGCTCGAGATCACGGGGGCGGCGGGAAAGAACAACCGCTCCGACAACTGCGATAGTGAGAAGACCGGCAGTGACTTCGAGCGCAAAGACGTAGGTCGTGAACAGTTCGGTACCGATCTGCGTGATGTTCGAGACCGTGGGCGAGAGAGCCCCGGTGACTGACCGTGAGCCAGTAACGATCGCGTCTTTACCGATAATGATGATGGCAAGCATTGCGCCGAGAAAGAGCAGCCCAACGAGTCCGGCAAGAAGTCGTTGGCCAACGAGGGGTTCGGTATCGAGGTCCTCTTCACGATCGACGCCCAAGAGCATCATGACAAAGAGAATCAGCACGACGATGGCGCCGGTGTAAACGATGACCTGCACAACGGCGAGCAGCTCGGCGCCAAGGTTTAGGAAAAGCACAGCAATTCCGAACAGCGTCGCAATGAGGCTGAGCGCAGCATGCACCGGGTTACGCGAGGAGACGACCCCGAGTCCTCCGGCAAGCACGATGAGCGCACTCACGATAAAGACCGCAGTTTCCATGATCAGCGATCACCGCCGCGTTCATCGTCGTGATGATCATCGTGTCCGGGCGAAACGTGCTCAGGGGTTCCCGGCGCATGATCCTCGTGGCCATGACCGTGTTCATCGATCATGTCGAGAGGAGTGGCCACGGAATCTTTGATGTCCTGCGCAGCTTCAGGCGCACGAATGCCATAGCCAAGTTCGCCCGACCAGCCAACAACACCTTCAAAGGCTGCAGAACCAGAGGGTGACGTTGCACGCATCCAGGCAGAGGTCGGCAAATCTTCGCCGGCTCGCCAGTCCTCCCACGGCATCTTCTGCGGCATGCCATCGTCATCGACAACGAGTTCGGTCTTGGTGTAAATCGCGTCGGCGCGGTTCGTGAACGAGAACTCAAACATCTTGCTCTCGGTGATGGCTTCAGTTGGGCAGGCTTCGACACAAAGGTCGCAATGGATGCATCGGAGATAGTTGATCTCGTAGATGTAGCCAAAACGCTCACCGGGAGAAACTGGGTCCTCGATCGGATTGTCAGCGCCACGCACGAAGATGCACTTGGCGGGACATACACCGGCGCAGAGTTCGCAACCGATGCACTTTTCCATTCCGTCTTCGTAACGATTGAGAACGTGACGACCGTGAACGCGAATCGGCTTGGGTGCCTTTTCTTTCGGATATTGCGTTGTTACCCGTTGCTTGCGGCCGATTTGGCGCAGGCTGACGAGAAAACCACCGAGGTAACCCATCAGTCGACCACCCCTTCGAGTCGGCGAGCTTTAGAGGTTGCGATCGCTGCCTTAAGAAGTCCGTAACCCGTAAGGCCTACGACGGCGCCGATTGCAACAGTGATGAATCCGTTCCAGTGCTGATCACGCGCAACCCAGAACGTGGCGAGAAGGAGAATCCATCCGAGTGAAAGCGGGATGAGCACCTTCCAGCCAAGATCCATGAGTTGGTCGTAGCGAACACGAGGAACCGTGCTGCGCACCCAAACGAACAAGAACAGGAACCCAGTCATCTTGAGGAGGAACCAGATGACTCCCCACAGCCAACCTGGGCCAAGAAGCGCAGGACCGGCGGGACCACCCAAGAACAGGGTGACGATGATTGCAGCCATCGTCACGGAGTTCATGAACTCGGCAACAAAGAAGAGCGCGAAACGAATAGAGGAATACTCGGTGTGGTAGCTGCCGACGAGTTCCTGTTCTGCTTCAACAAGGTCAAACGGCGGACGGTTGAGTTCCGCTTGGCTTGCAAGCAAGAAGACCACGAACGGCACAAACCCTGTGGCAATGAGATTCCAATGAGGGATGAAGCCGCCCCAACCGCTGCCAGCCTGCGCCATCACGATGCCGTGCGTACTAAGCGTTCCCGTCGTGAGCACAACTGCACACACGGAAAGTCCGAGGGCCGCTTCATAAGAGACCATCTGCGCCGAAGCACGAACAGAACCGATGAGTGGATACTTCGAACCTGATGACCAACCGGCAAGCATCACGCCGTAGACCGCAATTGATGACATAGCGAGAGCAAACAGGATGCCGATCGCCGGGTCGGCGAGTTGGAGATAGGTCGTTTTGCCAAAGATCTCGACTGAACCATCGTGACCATTACTGAAATCGCCGCCGAATGGAACGATGGTGAAGAGCAAGAACGCAGGAACCACGGTGAGTAGTGGCGCCAAGATAAAGACCCGACGTTCAGCCCTGTCGGGGATGAGGTCTTCTTTGAAGAAGAACTTGATGCCGTCGGCAAGCGTCTGAAGGATGCCGAACGGACCCGCGGTGTTGGGGCCGACTCGGTTCTGGAAATCGCTGACAACCTTGCGTTCGAACCAGATCATCAACATGGTCGCCACGAGAAGGAATGCGAAAACGCACACGACCTTCAGGATGACGATGAGGACAACAGCAAGATCGATATGACCGGAAAGAAGCGGATCACCACCAAGCATTTGCGCCACCTCCCGCGAGCACGTTCATGAGAGCAAAGGAGTTCGAGCTCATGGCGCGGTCTCGATCCTGACTTCGGCGACAAGTTCGTCGGCAGAGACAAGGTCGCTCACGCGCCCATCGGCCTGATTCACGATCATCGCAGCCACACCACGCGGAACGCCCGGATCGGACTGCACGGTGACATTTACTGATGCCTTTGCCGTGCGAACAATTGCGCGACCGCTGGAAGCGACACCGAGGCGATCAAACTCCCACGGATTCAACGAAACGGTCGACCCTGGGGCGAGCGGCGCAAGCGAAGGTGCCGACTGCACAAGAGTTCCTTGGTCGTACAACTTCCGCGATGCAACAAGACGGAAGCTGTAGGAATCGACGGGAGGAGCGACAACGGCTTCGATCGGCGTGAACTGAACGAACGGAGGCATGGAGCCAGCAACATCGGAGTCGTCAGAGATGATCTCGATCAGGCCTTCGACATCGTCGCCATCGATTTCTTCAGTAACAACATCGGCGGTGACGTCGACCTCGGCGCCATCTTCGGACACCGTCACGGTTTCGTCGACGATCACAATGTCGTCGTCTTCTTCGTCGATGATCACAACGACATCGAGCGGAAGCAGGATGCCATCAGGCGAACCCTCGGCGATTGCTTGGTCAAGTGCAAGGTACGCCGGAGCGACTGCAGAAATCTCAGCGAGGACATCGCTGAAATTTTCGAAACCGAGATCGGTGCCAAGTCGACTCGAAACTTCGGCGGCAAGCATCCAGTCAGCACGCGAGGTTCCCGGCGGTGTTACGCGATGTGAAAGCGTGCTGACGCGACCTTCGATGTTCGTGGTCGTGCCTGTCTTTTCGGCAAAGCCTGCAG
>JBIIGP010000117.1:0-6097 GCA_044236415.1 Acidimicrobiales bacterium
GCGTTCGCTCGGTCGCCGTTCACGAGTGCTCCACGATCGGGAGAGCCAAAGCTTCGGATCAGCAGCGACGAGGCGAGCGACAACGGTGCCCTTGCCCACTCCCCCGGGTCCGCAAACGACGATGATCACGAGAGTTCGGTCAGTTGCCGAACGCGGCCAAGAGGGCCTTGCGCTGCTGTTCACCAAGACCGCGCAATCGGCGGGTGTCGGCGATGCCAATCTCTGTCATCGCGCGGCGTGCCTTGACTTTGCCGACGCCTGGAAGCGATTCGAGAATCGCGAGAATCTTGATACCGGCAACAAGTTCATCAGTACCAGCGAGATCGAGAACTTGACGGAACGACAGTTCACCGGACTTCAACTTGTCCTTGACGACGGCTCGGGCTCGACGCGCTTCAGCGGCTTTCGCGAGCGCGGCCTGCCGTTGTTCTGGAGTGAGTACAGGAGGCTGCGGCATGGGCGAGACCATAGCCGTTGCCCTAAGGCCGTCGTCCGGGCCAGCCCGCGATAGGTCTAGGAAAGCGCTCTAGCAACCTCGGCGGCGATCGAAATCGCTGCAGCGACGGGGTCGTCAGCGTGCGTGACGGCACGTCCGATAACCAGAACATCAGCACCCGAAGCCATGGCCTCCGATGGCGTCGCTGGTCGCGCTTGATCGTTGGCGCCTACTCCGGCGGGTCGAATTCCTGGCACGACCGTGATCAGGTCTGGCGCCACTGCACGAACAGTTGCAAGATCACTGGCCGAACACACCAGACCTCCGCACTGCGCTTCGAGAACGATGCCGACTCGTTGTTCAAGCGCGTGCAGATCAGCCTGCTCACTCGTAAGCACCGTGATACCCAAACACGTCGGTGCAGGAAAACCTGCCGCCGATGCACCGTCGGCGACGCCTTCGACTCCGGCTCGCAGATGGTCGACACCAGCTCGAGTGTGGACGGTGAGATAGGACACTCCAAGCGAACCCATCACTCGTGCTGCCTTGTTCACCGTGGTGGGGATATCGAGGAGTTTTAGATCGGCAAAGACAGCAAAATCGTCCTCAATCATTGCTTCAATGGCCTCCGGGCCAGCGGCGCTGAAAAGCTCAAGGCCAACTTTGGCGACACCAAACCAGGGCTTCAGTTCATGTGCAATACGGCGAGCAGTGACGATGTCGTCAACGTCAAGTGCAAGAGCGAGTCGTGAGCGAATCGCTTCCGGTGCTCCGTTACTGAAATCAAACTCTTCAACGGGCATGCACAACTCCGACTAGCTCACGTACAGATCGGACACCGTGCCCGGAACACCACTCTTGGATTTCGTCTTGCACACGAGCAACGCTGCGAGGATCCGCGAACGACGCAGTACCCACTTGGATTGCGCTTGCGCCGGCCATGATCAGTTCGATCGCATCAACTCCGCGGGCAACGCCGCCAACACCAACGATCGGAATTTCAGGATGTGCTGCGTAGACATCGTGGACCGCGCGCACAGCAACTGGATGTATCGCTGGACCGGAAAGTCCGCCGCCGCCATTACCCAGTCGGTAGGTGCGCGTTTCGGGATCGATCGCCATTCCGAGGACTGTGTTCACCAAAGTGACGGCATCGGCGCCTGCTTCGTGTGCAGCCTTTGCAATTGACGCAAGGTCAGAAACATTCGGACTGAGCTTCGCCCACATTGGTAGTCCGCACACCGACGCAGCTTGAATCGCTTCGGCAGTCGTATGCGGCGCGTGCGCAAACATCCGGTTGCGATCGTGGTGATTCGGGCATGACACATTGACTTCGACCGCAACGACTTCAGGTGGGGCGCCGCGCAACATCTCGGCGGCTCGCGCATAGTCGTCAATAGTTGAGCCCCAGATACTTGCGACGACAGTGGCGCCGGTTGCGATCACAGCGGGGAGTTCGTCGTCAAGCCATTTGCGAACGCCTGGACCTTGAAGTCCGACGCTGTTGAGCATGCCGGCAGGAGTCTCGTGAACACGCGGCGCAGCATTTCCGGCCCAAGGTTCGGGGTAGAGCGACTTCACCACGACTGCACCAAGCGACGAAAGATCGACATAGGCGCCGAGTTCATCGCCATGACCGGCTGTGCCTGATGCCGTCATCACCGGAGCGCGCAGCGTGAGTGAACCCACGGTGGTCGTGAGATCAACCGACGCTCCGGAACGACGGCGGGCAGCCATTAGGCGGCTCCTCCGTGACGAACTCCCTGGTGATACTCCTGCAAGGGCCGCACTTCGAGTGGATGTGCAGCCCGGTCGGCCATTCCGTTCACTGCAGCCAGACCAGCAGCCCCAGTAGTGAGCAAGGGAATGTTGTACTTTCCGGCAGCGGCCCGAATGTGCGCTCCATCGGCACGTGGTCCTCGACCCCGCGGTGAGTTGACGACAAGAACAACGTCGCCGCTTTCGATGAGATCGACAGCATCTTGACCGTCGGGTTCGCCGATTTTTGCCACCACTGTTGCGACGTCAATGCCGTTGCGTGTCAGATGCTCTGCGGTGCCAGAAGTTGCAGCAATCAGGAATCCGAGTTCGCGGAACCGTTGCGCTGTCTTCACACCGACCTCTTTGTCGCGATCAGCGAGTGAGAGAAACACCGTGCCGGATGTCGGGAGATTGGTGCCCGCAGCCAACTGGCTTTTGGCAAAGGCGAGACCGAACGTGAGGTCAATACCCATGACCTCACCGGTGGAACGCATTTCCGGTCCGAGCAAGGCATCGGCCTCGGGGAAGCGACTGAATGGCAACACAGCCTCTTTCACAGCGACGTGATCACCCTGCACAGGTTCAGAAAGCAATCCTTCAGCGCGCAATTCCGTGAGCGATGCACCCAGCATTACGCGTGCAGCCACCTTGGCTAACGGAACTCCGGTGGCCTTTGCCACGAATGGAACGGTGCGGCTCGCACGCGGATTGGCCTCGATCACAAACACCTGGCCGCTCTTTACCGCGTACTGGACGTTGAGTAATCCGATGACTCCAAGAGCGTCAGCAATGCGACGGCTGTAATCGGTCAACACCGCAATGGTTTCGGCCGACAACGAATACGGCGGGATGACGCATGCGGAGTCGCCTGAATGCACACCGGCTTCTTCGACATGTTCCATGATCCCGCCGATCACGAAATCGCCATTGGCATCGCGAATGGAGTCGACGTCGACCTCAGTGGCGTCTTCAAGGAAGCGGTCAACAAGCACTGGGCGTTCAGCCGAGAGTCCGCCTTCTTTACCAAGACTTCCGAACGTTGCGAGCTGCGCCATTGCGACACGAAGACCTTCGTCGTCGTAAACGATTTCCATTGCCCGGCCGCCGAGCACGTAACTGGGACGGACAAGGACCGGGTAACCGATGCGCGCGGTAATAGTTAGAGCCGCGTCGATGTCGGCAGCAGTGCCACCGGCAGGCTGGGGAATCTCAAGCCGTGCACACAGTGCATTCCAGAGTTCTCGGTCCTCGGCTGCATCGATTGACGCGGGAGACGTACCGGCAATGAGTTCAGCCGGAAGCGTGTTCGACAGTTTGAGCGGCGTCTGCCCACCAAGCGAGACGATGACGCCGACTGGCTTCTCTGCATCGATGACGTTCATGACGTCTTCATGGGTGAGTGGTTCGAAGTACAAACGATCGCTTGTGTCGTAATCGGTCGAGACCGTCTCCGGGTTGCAATTCACCATGATGGTTTCGAAGCCAGCATCACGCAGCGCGAATGACGCATGCACGCAGCAGTAATCGAACTCAATGCCTTGACCGATTCGGTTCGGTCCAGAGCCAAGGATGATGACCTTTTTGCGGTCGGACGGTGCGACCTCGTCGGTGTCTTCCCAGGTCGAGTAGTGATAGGGCGTTTTCGCATCGAACTCAGCAGCACATGTGTCGACGGTCTTGTAGGTAGGAAGAACTCCGAGCTCCAATCGACGCGAGCGAACCTCTTCGTCGGTACGGCCCCACAACCACGCAAGTTGGGCATCGGAGAAGCCCAGTCGCTTGGCGCGCTTCCAGCCAGCACGAGTCAGGTCTTGGAATCCGACTTCAGCGAGGTGAGCACGCTCTTCGGTGATCGCAGACATCTGGTCGAGGAACCATGGATCGACCTTGGTAGCGGCGTACACCTCTTCAATCGACTTACCGCGACGCAGTACTGCCTCGAGTTGGAAGATTCGTTCCGGAGTACCGATGCACGCCTGAGCGAGAAGCTCGTCGATGGGCATGTCGTCGTAGGCCGCTTCGCCTGCATCGCAGTTGAGCCCAAGTCTTCCTTGCTCGAGCGACCGGAGTCCCTTTTGCAGCGATTCAGGGAACGTGCGTCCGATCGCCATTACCTCGCCAACCGACTGCATCTGCGTTCCGAGGACACCGCTGGTGCCAGGAAACTTTTCGAACGCCCAGCGCGGGATCTTGGTGACGACGTAATCGATGGTGGGCTCAAACGAGGCCGGCGTCATCTTGGTGATGTCGTTCGGAATCTCATCGAGGGTGTACCCAACGGCGAGCCGAGCTGCGATCTTTGCGATCGGGAAACCTGTGGCCTTCGATGCGAGTGCCGAAGAACGCGAGACACGCGGATTCATTTCGATCACGACCATCTCGCCGTTCTCCGGATTCACGGCGAACTGAACGTTGGAGCCGCCCGTTTCGACGCCGACTCGGCGCATGACAGCAAATGCCGCATCACGCATGAGTTGATATTCGTAATCCGAAAGTGTTTGTGCAGGAGCGACGGTGATGGAATCGCCGGTGTGCACACCCATGGGGTCGACATTTTCTATCGAGCAAACGATCACGCAATTGTCAGCGTGATCTCGCATGACCTCAAGTTCGTATTCTTTCCAACCGGCGATTGAACGCTCGATCAGGATTTCCGAAATCGGGCTGGACTCGAGTCCATAGGCCGCAACCTTTTCAAACTCCTCCATGGTTGAAGCGATTCCGGTACCGCGACCACCGAGGATGTAAGCGGGTCGGATGACACAGGGAAGACCAATGGATCCGACAACATTCATTGCTTCTTCGAATGTGTGCGCGGTTGCTGATTTCGGCGTGGCCAGTCCAATTTCGGCCATTGCTTGCTTGAACAGTTCGCGATCTTCCGCGGTTGCGATTGCGAGCGCATCGGCGCCGATCATTTCGACGTTGTACTGCGCGAGCACTCCGGCTTCTTCAAGAGCCATCGCGAGATTGAGTGCTGTTTGTCCACCGAGAGTGGGCAACAACGCGTCGGGTCGCTCTCGTTCGATGATCCGCGTAAGTACTTCGAGATCGAGTGGTTCGATGTAGGTGGCATCGGCAAAGTCGGGGTCGGTCATGATCGTCGCCGGGTTTGAGTTTGCGAGCACGACTCGGTATCCCTCTTGACGAAGGATGCGACACGCTTGGGTGCCGGAGTAGTCGAACTCACAGGCCTGACCGATGACGATTGGACCTGAACCGATCAGCAGGATGGTTTCGATGTCAGTACGGCGTGGCATTAGTTGGTTCCCTTCACGGAATCCATGAGTTCATCGAACATGGTGAACAAGTACGCAGCATCGTGCGGACCCGGCCCCGCTTCGGGGTGGTACTGCACACTGAATGCAGGCATATCGAGACTGCGAAGGCCTTCGACCACACCATCGTTGAGATTTCGATGTGTGACTTCAACCTTTGGTCCGATCGAACCGTCCTCGACTGCATAGTTGTGGTTCTGACTCGTGATCTCGACCGCTCCGGTATCGAGACGGCAGACGGGATGGTTGCCGCCGTGATGGCCGAACGGAAGTTTGTAGGTGGCGGCACCAAGCGCGGTTGCCAATAACTGGTGTCCGAGGCAGATACCGAAAATCGGAACCTCGCCTAGTAATCCATCGATGATTTGAGGGGCACCAATCACCGCTGCTGGATCACCAGGACCATTCGAAAGAAACACGCCATCGGGGTTGCGAGCGAGGACCTCGGAAGCTGGTGTGTCGGCAGGAACGACTTCGACCGTTGCGATGCCCGACAGATGTCGGAGGATTGTGGTCTTGATGCCAAAGTCGTAGGCCACGACACGCTTAGGGATTCGACCATCGGTGCCGGTGAAGGCGAACTCGTAGGGCGATGCGCAGGTCACCAAACTGACCAGATCGA
>JBIIGP010000118.1:0-6069 GCA_044236415.1 Acidimicrobiales bacterium
GACTTGAACACGACGGAACCTCGGTTGTTCTCGGCGGAGACGGAATTCCATGTGCGGCCCTCGACGAACTCTGTGCTGGTGCCACCGCCTACGTCCAAACCGTGCTGCGTGACGACATCGTGAAGCTCTTCCCGCTTCCACGATTCCAAGACATCCTCGACTACCACTCAACGGTGGAGCAGGCAGCGCAAACAGCGACCAAAGCAGGTGTGCAAACGCTGATTCTCACCCATTACGTGCCAGGGATCGCCCCCGGGCAAGAGGATGAATGGCGGGCAATCGCAGCCACCCACTTTTCCGGCGACATCGTTCTTGGTGACGATCTAACGTCCGTCACCATCTGATCGACGCGGTATCGCGTCGTTGCGGAGGGGGAACGCATGACCGGACATATCACCGAGAAAAAGCAACTCAACACAGCCGACGGGCCGATGGACGTTTTCGTCTCGACTCCTAGTAGCGATGTGCGCGGCGGTGTTGTCGTTGTGCAAGAAGCCTTTGGTCTTACTGGTCACATCCAGCGCGTGTGTGAAGCGTTGGCGGACGCTGGCTACATCGCTGTTGCCCCGGCTCTCTTCCATCGATGTGATGATCAGGTGTTCGGGTACAGCGATTACGACAAGCTCGGCCCTGTCATCATGACGATGACTCGCGAAAGCATCGAGATGGATGTCGACGCGGCATTCGCTGAGTTGGAGCGTTTGAACATTTCCGTTGACAAATTGGCGATCATGGGTTTCTGCTTCGGCGGAACCGTGACTCTTGAAACTGCCGCTCGATGTGAACTTGCAGCCGCTGTCACCTTCTACGGCGGGGGCTTAGGTGACGGTCGCTTTGGTCTTGCGCCTGGGATTGAGAGCGCCGCGCGTCTGCGTACGCCATGGCTTGGCTTGTATGGCGATCTCGACGAACACATTCCGATCGATGAGGTCGAGCAAGTACGCGTCGCTGCTGCATCGTCGCCTGTCGATACCGAAGTCATTCGTTTCGCCGATGCTGATCATGGGTTCCATTGCGATGAACGTCCGTCGTTCCACGCGGAAACATCTTCGGTGGCGTGGGCTCGAACGCTTGAGTTTCTCGAAGATCACATGAGCTGACTGCGTTCACGACGAACGGGTAGCAAAACGCAAACACCCCCAGCCGGGGGGATGGCGGGGGTGTCGCAAGGCCGTCAGGAGGGGGGATCCTGTTTCGGCCAGACGGCTCAATGGGAGGGGGGATTCCCAGAGCCGATAGATGAAACGTTACGGGACAAAAAACATTCCCAGCCCGCGGAAATACCGGTCAGCAGTCACAATGACCCTTGTCACACAAGGGATCGGGGGCTACCAGCCTTGGTGGAGTGGGCGACCCTCGGCGAAGCCAGAGGCGGTTTGGATGCCAACGACCGCACGCTCATGGAACTCTTCAATAGTGCGGGCGCCGGCATAGGTGCAGGAACTGCGGACGCCAGCGACGATCGTGTCGATGAGGTCTTCAACGCCGGGCCGGTCTGCTTCGAGGTACAGGCGACCGGAACTGATGCCCTCTTCGAAGAGTGCTCGGCGTGCCGCTTCGATTGGGGCTTCGTCCTGTGCTGTGCGATTCACAACAGCACGAGCTGATGCCATGCCGAAGTTCTCTTTGTAGAAGCGTCCGTCGGCGTCTTGGCGAAGATCGCCAGGTGATTCATGAGTTCCGGCGAACCATGAACCGATCATGACGTTGCTTGCACCTGCTGCGAGCGAAAGCGCAACATCTCGTGGGTGACGAATACCGCCGTCGGCCCACACATGACGACCGAGCGAGCGTGCTTCGGTTGCACATTCAAGAACTGCAGAAAACTGTGGGCGTCCCATTCCGGTCATCATTCGTGTGGTGCACATTGCGCCGGGTCCAACACCAACCTTGACGATGTCGGCACCAGCATTCACGAGATCGCGAACACCGCCAGCAGAAACAATGTTGCCGGCACAAAGTGGTACGCCAAGGTCAAGGGCTTGAATCGTGCGGATGGCATCGATCATCTTTTCTTGGTGACCATGCGCGGTATCGAGAACGAGAACGTCGACGCCGGCTTCAACAAGCAAGCGGGCTTTGGTGGCGACGTCGCCATTTACGCCAACGGCAGCAGCGATACGCATCTTGTTGTTGGCATCGACCGCTGGTTTGTACAGCGTCGAACGAAGCGCACCTGTACGAGTGAGAATGCCGACGAGCGCACCGGATGCATCAACAACTGGTGCCGAGCGACGACGACTTTCGTGCAGGATGTCGAATGCTTTCTCGGCATCGAGTGAATCGGGAAGAGTAAGGAGATCGGTTGACATCACTCGGTCGACACCGGTGAAACGATCGACGTCAACAAAGTCGGCATCGGTGACGACACCAATGGGTCGATCGCCATCGACGACAATGACGGCATTGTGTGCGCGTTTGGCGATGAGGTTCATTGCCTCGCCAACTGTTCCGGCTGGCGAAAGCGTGATGGGCGTATCGAAGACGAGATGACGACGCTTTACCCACGACACGACGTCACTCACGATTTCAAGCGGAATGTCCTGCGGTATGACGGCGATGCCACCTCGACGCGCAACGGTCTCAGCCATACGTCGGCCAGCAACAGCAGTCATGTTGGCAACGACGACGGGAATCGTGGTGCCGGTTCCGTCGTTAGTGGTCAGATCGACATCGAGTCGAGAGGAAACATCGGAACGGGCCGGAACCATGAACACGTCATCAAACGTGAGGTCGGCCTCTGGGGTTCTGTCGTGAAGGAAGCGCACGTATGCAGAGGGTAGGCGACGTCAGTACGGTTCGCCTAAGGGGTCGTCATCGAGCCCCGCTGCGGTGGCTGCGAGCATCGCCATTTGGGCAGCTCGGTGGTACACAAGAACGAAGGTTTGCTGGGCGGTGGGCTCGATCGTGCGAAGCGGCGGGTCGCCAAGTGACAGAACCATTGCCGAGGGGTCGGTCGACATGCGCACGAGGGCGGGGTCGTCCGGGAATGCCTCGCCCCAGAACTTCTTGGATGCGGCGCGATCGGCGTTCTGCTTCTTGTTGTTACCTGCGGGGCGGCGGCGTGTGCGGCTCACGCGGGGCTCCTTTCGAGTTCATCGTCAGTATCAGTGAGGAGTTCATCGGTCCGCAGGCCCAGCGCCGTTTGCAACTGAGTGGAATCGAGATCGCCAAGCGAACTGGATTTGGGAAGGACGAGGTCGGCGATATGGCGCTTGCCAGCAACAACCTCTTCGACACGTTCGTCGACGGTTCCAGGGCATACGAGGCGATGAGCGATCACGGTTTTGTCCTGACCGATACGCCACGCACGATCGCGAGCCTGATCTTCGACAGCAGGGTTCCACCAACGGTCGTAAAGAATGACGTGGTTGGCGTTGGTGAGGTTGAGTCCGGTGCCGCCTGCCTTGAGCGACAGCACGAGGGTGCCGGGGCCTTCAAGCGCTTGGAAGTCGGCGACGAGTTGATCGCGTGCGCCGCGTGATTGACCGCCGTGGTAGCAGCCAACAGGGGTATCGAAACGGGTGGAGAGATGCTCCGCGAGTTTCTGGCCCCATTCGGCGAAGTGTGTAAAGACGAGGGCTCGTTCGCCAGCGGCGTAGACCTGCTCGATGATTTCTTCGAGGCGGGCGAGTTTGCCGGAACGGCCATCGAGTGGTCCGTCGTCGTGGCGGTAGGCAACGGGGTGATTGCAGATCTGCTTGAGAGCCGTGATCGCAGCGAGGATGCGCCCATTGCGATTGTCGGCGCCTGATTCAAGGGCAGCACCAGTAACGAGACTGTCGAGCACTGCTTGGTAAAGACCGATTTGTTCGGGAGTCATCGAACAATGATCGAGTTCGTCGATGCGGTCGGGAAGTTCGGCGGCAATTGCAGGCTCTGACTTTGTGCGACGGAATACGAGGATGCCGTTAAGCGCACGCAATGCAGTTTCGCCTTGGTCGCGTCCGGTCGTGCCTGTTGCAGAAAGTTGCGCAATGAAATGGGGACGAGGACCAACAAGGCCAGGGTTGGTGAAATCGAGGATGGCCCAAAGGTCGCCGAGTCCATTTTCGATTGGCGTTCCCGTAAGCGCGAGTCGTGACGATGCGTTGAGGCGACGCAATTGCTGAGCAGTTTCGTTCGCGGGGTTCTTGATGGCCTGTGCTTCATCGAGAACGATGCGGCCCCACGAGATCTTCTCGAGCGCTTCAATGTCGCGAACCGCGGTGCCATAGGTGGTGATGACGACATCGGCGCGCTCAACTTCGGCGGCGATGTCCTCGTGGTCAGAGCGACCGGCACCGTGATGCACGACAACGGAAAGCTCAGGAGTGAAACGACGAGCTTCTGATGCCCAGTTGCCGACAACCGCAGGCGGAGCAATAACCAACGACGGTGCGTCGCCGATGCTGTCGACAAGGTGAGCGAGGATCGTTGGCGTCTTGCCAAGACCCATATCGAGCGCGAGACAGCCGCCGAGGTTGGTGGTGTCGAGGAACTTGAGCCATGCAAGCGCGTCGGCCTGATAGCTACGCAGTTCGCCCTTGAAGCCTTCAGGGTTCGAGGCTGGTGCAAGTGAGGCGGTGGAAGCCTTCGCCATGAGGTCGGCGGCCCAACCGGAACCGTCGATCGAGACACCGCCAGCCAGCGGTGAACCATCGAGACCGAGTGCTTGGCGCAACATTTCCGCGCCAGTCATCTGCGGCTTCTTTGCGCGTTCTGCCAGCGCTTCCGCGGCAGCAGCAAGATCGGCGTGATCGAGTGCTACCCAGCGGCCGTTTGCTCGAACGAGTGGACGTGCTTCTTTGGCCAGTCGTGCGATATCGGCAGCGGTGAGTTCGATGTCGTCGAATACTGCTGTCCAGCTCACGTTCGCGAGTTGGTGCGCGCCAACCGAGGTTTCACCGTTGGATTCGGCGAAGATGCGAAGCGACGGCGTGGGCTTGCGGCGTGACAGTGCAGGTACACGCATTTCGAAACCGGCGTCGGCAAGAACGAGTCCGATTTTGGACATCAGTTCCCACGCTTCTTCTTGGCTAAGAACGACCTCGCCGCGACGGAGGCTGCCCGGACGCAGGAGCGGTGGGTAGAGGCGTTCAAGACGAACAAGATTGCCTTCGAGTTCACGGCGCTGATTGCCAGCGTTCACAAGCGCAACTTCGACAGGAACGAGTTGTTCGCCCTTACCCGGCGCAAAGACTGCGAGATGCCAAGCATCGCCAGAATCGGGTGGATCGAGTTGCACGATGAGTGGTCGGTAGTTGCGCGACATGACTGGGGTCGCCCAACGTTCGAGTGCGTTGGTGAGTTCGCCAGCAAGACCTGCGGGAATGTCGAATGGGGCGCCGTCGAGTCGAGAGAGGAACGATTCGGCCGCTGCTGCGATGGTCTTGGGATCGTCGGGAGCGGCAGGAACTTCGACGCGTCGCGCAGCGTCGTGACAGATGACGTCGACAACTTCGCCGAGTACCGAACGGGCCATAGTGCCGCCGTCGACCGAGGGCGAAAGTGCAGCGACAGCGCCCGGCATGGCATCGCCAATGATGCGAAGGCGATCGGCATCGATAAGTGCGGGCTGCCAGGTGACACCGAAGGCACTGCGGTTTTGGTTACGTCGGCCTGTGCGTGACCGTCGAAGTGTTGGGGTCATCGCTCCACGAGCAGCAAGCGACACCGCCCACGCAGCGACGATTGAAAGCCAACGGGCCGAGGGGCCGATTTCGTCTTCGGGTGGGTCAGAAGAAAGGGCGAGGAGCCAGCCGAGAACATCGCTGGTGTTGGCTTCGAGCGCAACGGTCTTCTCTCCGCTGGGAAGCGTGACCGGTGAACGTCCACCCCACATTTCTGGTGCGTCAGTTGCAGCGAGGACGGTGCGAAGTTCTTCGACACTGGTTGGCGGAGCCTCGGGCCCGCCGAGCCAGGCAACGAGTCGACCGTTCGCCCATGAAAGCTGAAGTGCATTGACCCCAACGGTGAGTTCACCCGGTTCGGGTTCGATCCCCAACAGTCGGTCGAGCGCGAGTTCGAGTTTGCGCTGCTCGTTGTCGAGGTCGGCGATGACCTGTTGGTCGTCGGGTTGACGGCGAG
>JBIIGP010000119.1:0-5971 GCA_044236415.1 Acidimicrobiales bacterium
ATATGTTGGTACCCAAGAGTACCCGGACCTCTATCGGGAGGAGCCCGTCAGGGATTCAAATGCCTCGGCAACGAAGGCCCGGTTTAGTGAACGATCTTCTCGCCAACGATCGGTTCGCGAAGGTGGAGCGGCTCGACATTCTTTTTCTTGCGCCGGGTGCCGATATTGAGAACTTCTACGAATACGGAGAAGGCCATCGCTGCATAGATGTAGCCCTTGGGAATCTTCTGTCCGAATCCCTCTGCAATCAGCGTTGTGCCGATGAGAAGCAAGAACGCCAGCGCCAGCATCTTGACCGACGGATGCGCATTCACGAATGTGTAGATGGCCTTCGATGCCAAAAGCATCACGAAAACTGCCGCCATGATGGCAATAACCATGACCCCGACATAGCTCGTCATACCAACGGCCGTAATGACCGAGTCAATCGAGAACACGATGTCGAGCAGCAGCACCTGTCCGATGACAGCAGCAATCGTGGGTGCGACTTTCGCCGAAGTTGTGCCCTCGTCTCCCTCGAGTTTGTGGTGGATCTCTTTCGTTGCCTTATAAATAAGGAAGAGTCCGCCGGCAAGCAAGATCAACTCTTTGCCGCTGAAGCCCACCGACCCGATACTGAACAATTCCTTCTTTAGGGTGACCACCCAACCCACCGCCAAAAGCAGAACAACTCGCATTCCGCCAGCGGCGAGAAGACCGATCCTTCGGGCCTTGTCTTGCTCCTCAGGAGGGAGTTTGGAGGCGAGAATCGAGATGAAGACGACATTGTCAACACCGAGCACGATCTCGAGTGTGAGTAGCGCAGCAAGCGCACTCCAGGCGGTGGGGTCGGAGATCCAATCCATGAGGCTGGAGATTACTGAGGTTCGCTCGGAATCAACGTTTCTTCCGCTCCTCGATGTAACAGAGGCTCAAACCGAATCGGTAGGGAAACTGCCGCGACGCGACGCGAACGTCAAAACCCGCAGGTTCAGCCTGTGAACGCAGGCACTAACTGATCCGGCAACGACGCGGCAGTCGTCGTGGTTGTGGGCGCTGGTTCAGGACCAGTCAACGACAACATCAATGTCCGTTGCACGCCGTCACCATCGTAGAAAGAACCAAAGGCAACACATGACGACTCACTCACACACGACACCGCGTCCAATGCGTTATTTGCGCTTCCACTGTTAGGACTGGTCAGTAGGGTCCACGACACACCATCCCAACGCAAGACCAACGTGCGAGAAGGATCATTGTTGTTGGACTGGCCAACAGCAACACATGAAGACTCACTCGCACACGACACCGAAGTCAGCTGGTTGTAATTGGTGCCGCCGTTAGGGCTGTTCACTTGCGCCCACGACGCACCATCCCAGCTCAATACCAAGGTCTGATATGCCCCAGAACCGTTCACGTAGTAACCGACGGCGACACAAGACGACGAGCTCACACACGACACCGACATCAGACCGTTGTCGCTGGAGCCGTTGTTGGGACTGGTCAGCAGGGTCCACGACACACCATCCCAACGCAAGACCAACGTCCGGAAGACCCCAGAACCGTTGTCATACACGCCCGCCGCGACACACGACGACGCGCTCACACAGGACACCGAGAACAGAGAGTTGGCAGCGGCGCCATTGTTCGGGGTCGTCATCAGAGTCCACGAAACACCATCCCAACGCAACGCGAAGGTCCGCTGCACAACATTTCCGTCAAAGTACGCACCAACGGCAACACACGACGACGCACTGACACACGACACCGAACTCAGCCTGTTGGCGATAGTGCTCGGGCTGGGAGCAGCCATCTGCGTCCACGACACACCGTCCCAACGCAACACAAAAGTCGGAGAATCATTACCGCTGTAGTACTGGCCGACGGCAACACACGACTCTGCCGTCACACACGACACCGAAAACAGATAGTTGTCGTTGGAACCAGGGCTGAGACTGGAGACTTGAGTCCACGATGCTCCATCCCAATGCAACGCCAACGTCTGAACCTTCCCAGCTGCCTGGCTGAAGAAGCCACCGGTAGCAACGCAAGATGACGCAGTCACACACGAGATCGCTCTCGAGCTGGTGAAACTGGTGCCAGGGCTAGGCGCCGAAACAATCGTCGCACTGTCAACCACCGCGCCAACCGGGTTCACCACCGCTAAACCACCCAAAAACAATACCAACAGCGCAATTACTGCAACGAATGGCTTTCGGATCATCACACACCCCGGGACTGAAGCGAAAGGCCTTGCGCCAAACCGCGCCACACCGTAGTGAACACTCGGCTCCGACAAGACGATGCAACTGAAGCAACGTCACACGCCGATTCCGAACCTGAGGCGGAAACCGATGACAAGAACTCTGAGGGCAGTGAAGACCCCCTTTTGGTGTCGCGTCTTAAGGGTTAGGAAAGGAGTTTGCGACGGGCATGGAGAAGGAGAACTGCTCCGACCGCGAACAACGCCGCCGCAATGAGCCCAAGGCCCATTGTCCAACTCGAACCAGTTGCTGGTAGAGCTCCTGAATCTTCGGATACTTCAGCAACAGGAGTCGCTTCAGGTCCGGGATCCTCGACGGCGGGCACTGGAGCAACGACCGGCGATGGTGTGGGACTTGTCGTAGGCGGCGTGCTCGGAGGAGCGGACAACGGAGGCGGAGTCCGCGGCGCAGTGGTTGGAGGCGGTGTCGGCGCAGTAATCGTTGGAATCAGGAAGTTCGTCGTGATTCCAATCCCGGACGCACCTGTCCAGTCATTAGCGATGATGTAGGTGACCGGTTCAGTGACCGTTCCAACGAAGCCCGAAGTGTGAACGAACGTGACCCGCCCAGTCGTCACATCAACGGTGTAGTCGCCGTCGCTCGTTTGCAAACTGGTTTCTGAACACTGCGGCGGCGTATCCGTGGGACGACAGAGTCGAATGCTCGTGGGTACGAGTTCCACTGTTCCCGAGAGCCCGGCAGGGATTACTCCGGGGTCGTCGTTCAACCAGGGCGAGAGCTCGACCACCGAACCCTGCGTCGCTGTGCCGGTATCGACCTGCGTGATCGGTGCAGGCGGGGGAACAACACGCGGTGTCAAAGTGGACGCCGTCTTCTGACCGAGCGAATCAAGCACGGTGTACGGAACCGAGGTGATGCCGTTGGTTTCGACGTTATTGACGTAGGAAACCGAGACATATCCGAGTTCAGGCTCAAACAGAATCGTGCCATCGACATTCACGGTGTAAGTGCCTTCACCGGAAATCGTCACGACGGTCTGCGAACAATTCGGCGATGTCTCGCTTGTTCCGCACAACTTGATCGACGACTTCACCAACGGGTTCGCCGCGTCGCCGGGCGCGTCGTTGTTGAGTGGCATAAGCGTCTGCGGATAGTCCTTCACCCCGGTTGAACTATCCGGAAGCGAGGTCGGGGGCGGTGGAACAACTGGCGTCAACGTGCTGGTTGACTGAAGTCCTGAGTTATCGGTGATCTGATAGGTGATCGAAGTTTTCGGACCCGGTGTTGCCGCGGCATCGGCGACAAAGGTGACAACTCCAGTGGATGCATTAAGAGTGAATGTGCCTTCACCTGAAATTGCGACCACACCATCGGCATCACAGCTCGTTGTTCCAGGTGTCAGCAAACAGGTCGCCGATGCGTTGAGCCCAGTCACCGCTGAGCCAAGACCCCCTGTTCCGGTAACTGAGGTGAACTGAACTGAACCACCCGGGATCACCGTCTTCGATTCCGGTGTCGCCGTTGGTGGAGTCGTCGGATTCGCGACGGTTGGCGAAATCGTTGCCGCCGCCACTTGGTTCGTCGTGTCCTTCACGACGTACTTGATCGTGGTGGCGGGACCAAAGAACGTCGGCAATGGGTTGAAGGTGACCAATCCCGTCGTTTGATTCACCGTGTAGGTCCCTTCACCAGCGATGAACAACTGGGTCGAGGTGCAACTTCCATCCGGAGTGCCAACCTCGCACAAGCGCACTGAGGTTGGATCCAATGCGGCTCCTGCCCCAGCAGCATCGCCTGTCAAAACATCAATGAGTTGATCCGTATCGAACGCGCCCGTAGACGTTTCATTATCCGCAGTTGGCGGAGTCGGCGGCGGACCGTACTGGGCGTACAGCGTCATGTCTTCGGTGGGAACGAAAGTTGATCCCGATGGGAACGAGACGCCCGTCCCGTTCGCCAAGGTGTTCCAACCCAAGAAGATGTTGGAGCCCTGCGAAAGTGATCCAGGGTTTCCCGCAACAGTCAACGCCGCCGTTCCCGTCGTTGGCGAGGGCACAGCGCCCGTTCCCGAGTTCGCGTTGTAGGTAATCGTGTACGAAGGACGAACCGCTTGTTCATCGGTGAAACCCAATGTCCGAGTGAACGTACCAATCACGACAGTGAACCCACATTTACCTCCAGCCCCGATAACAGATGATGCATTTGCACGACACCCGAACGAAGAGACAACAGAACTTGTCGAGTCGTAGACAACTTCAATGATGCGTTTTTCGTCGGTGTTACTCGTACCTGTTGTTGAACTATGGAAACGGTAGATACCTGCAGTTGTGCCTGACCGACTGAGTTGCGTGCCTGTGGAAAGTCTGTACGAAGAAATGCCGAAGAACGTTCCAAACTCGTGACCATCAATATCTGCAATGGACGCGCGGATGTTGTTGAGCACCACGGGAGTCGTGGTTCCATCTGCGAGGAATTCAACTTTGATTTTGCCCCAAGCCTCCGCAGTGCTGCTCGGCATTGTGTGCGCCGAGAGATGTTGCGTGTTGTCGTACTGATCGAACGTATCTAGTTCATTTCCTATATTCCCGCCCTGACTCACGATGGTCACGAGCGCGTCGATCACCACACCATCGATGGTGGCGACATTTTCATACCGACGCTTGAATCCCGGGCCAAGGTTTGATGTGGCACTTACGAGATCTGCCTCGGGCTGGAACGACAGGCTCTGAAAGTTCAGGTCGAGCCCAATCGCAGAGGCCTTGGATGAATTGAAGGGGACAAATGCTGCAACCACTCCAGTCGTCAGCAGAAGACACGTGACGATGAGTGCACCCAGTTTGTGACGCCGCATTCCCGTTCATTCCCAATCGGTGTTGGGGCAGCCTCAACTCGTTGCGACTGCCGAGAGTTCCAAAGAAACCTTGGTAGCGGGCGACCCTATAGCAGTAATTCGAAAGCAACGAAATTTATTCAATAAAACATCGCACCTTCTCGGGTCCTCCGGTCACACTGCGATCACCTAAATGTCGGTGACGATTCTCCAAACGCTTCGTTGGAGATGACTCCGCTGCAATAACGGCCGTCACAGCGAAATCAGGAGAGGTCGAGGAGCCCGAGGATCCGATCGAACTACCCTTCTCCCATGGCTTCCGGGCCGTTGCGCCGAGTTTCGCGCCAGGTTCCACTCACACCCCGCCATCGTGGGACGTGCGCGTACTTCAAAACCCGCAGGTCAACGGGTTTACAGAAATAGGTAGTGAAACGCGTTTCGGCCAAAAGTGAAACGCGCTGGACTACTTCTTCAATCCAGGGTTACGCCGTCCGTCGGGGACGACTGACGAGTTCGCCAGCACAATTGGGACAGCGATTTTCGAGTTCACCACCGCAGTTCATGCAAAACGTGCATTCAAAGCTGCAAATCACGGCAACGCCGTCGGCGGCAAGCGGCGCTTCACACCGTTCGCAGGACTCACGCATCTCAAGCATCAATCTTCTCTTCCGTATTTAGTGATTCTCGATCACCCATCAATCAGATGGGTCCACACTAGACAGAGGTTAAACCTATGTCTAATGTCCATCTCATGACATCGATCGTTTCCCACGAAGAGCGACTCAAAACAACAGGAATTGAGCTGCCTGCTCCCCTCCCCGCATTCGGGCAGTACGTGCCTACGGTTTTGGCACGCGATGTCCTTTGGGTCGGTGGACACTTCGGTACCCGACCAGACGGAACACTTCACGCAGGGCGATGCGGCGAGGACATCACA
>JBIIGP010000120.1:0-5905 GCA_044236415.1 Acidimicrobiales bacterium
AATTACTCGACCAGGTCCGTCGCGGGGATCTTGATCTCGCAGTGATCGTTGATCCCGAACATGTGGATGGACTCGACGTGACTCCGGTAGTGACCGAATCGCTTGTTGTCGTTGCACCTGAAGGGCACGACATCGGTGCGCCAAACACATGGGGACCGTGGGTGTTGTTTCCAAGAGGATCGAGAACTCGCCAACTCATCGAGCGCGCACTTGTCACACGCGGAGCGGTTGTCGACGTTGTCGCTGAATCACATCAGCCCGATGTGCTGCGCGAGATGACACGTCTTGGAATGGGATGGTCGGTCCTGCCCGACTCCCAATCTGGTCGAGAGGTTGGCGAGGACCCGGTCGTGGTTGCCGAACGTCACCTCGTGCTCGTCAGGCCCTCTGCCCGAAGCGCGAATCCAGCGGCAGATCAGTTCGTACAGGCGCTGGTGGACTGACAATTCCTACGGACTTCGGTCTTGTGCTGGTCGACACCTACGATTGCGGAACTCGGATCGCCCGGGCTTTTGGAGGAATGACATGTTTCTCGGTGAGGATATTTTGCCCTGGATGGTGCTTGCCATCGGTGGTGCACTCGCGGTCGGAACCGTCCTCGCTCTCGTTCGCCCTCCGAAGGAACACGAAAGCGGCGATCTTGATCGCCCACCTATGGCCCGAAGCGTTGTGATGATTGCCCTTGGCTCAATCGCAGCAATCTGGGGAATCGCATCGCTGGTGAGCTGAGATCGCATGACAACTGACACCCACTCCATCCTCACGCTGCAATGTCCTGATCAACCGGGCATCGTGGCCGCAGTCGCCAACCTCATTGCTGATGTCGGTGGAAACATCATGAACGCTGATCAGCACACCGATCGCGATTCTGAAGTCTTCCTTCAGCGCATTGAAATCGATGGCCCGGTGGACTGGGCAGCGTTCGATCTCGGGTTGGCCCAACTCATCGAGCGTTTTTCGATGCAACACACCTTGCATCGACCCGGGACGCGAGACCGAGTCGTGATTGCGTGTTCGGCGGAGTTGTACTGCGCGGCCGATCTTCTCACTCGAGCCTCACTCGGTGAACTCGATGTCGACATTGTTGCGATCGTTTCGGACAAACCTGCGGCTGGCGATCTCGCCGCTCAGCACGGCGTTCCTTTCCGTTTGGTCGATGGTGGCCTCGCTGGAGATTCGCGCGCAGCGCAAGAGGCTGCGTTTGCCGCAGTGCTCGATGAACTCAAACCCGATCTTGTAGTGCTGGCTCGCTACATGCGGATTCTCCCTGAAGCGATCACGGTTCGATGGAACGGACGAATGATCAACATCCATCATTCGTTCCTTCCGGCCTTTGCCGGTGCGAAGCCGTATCACCGTGCTCATCAACGCGGCGTCAAGCTCATTGGCGCTACGGCGCATTACGTCACGGCCGAACTCGACGCAGGCCCGATCATTGCTCAAGGCATCACGCCTGTAAGTCATCGTGACGAAGTCGAAGACCTTGTGCGTAAAGGCCGGGATGTGGAACGCACGACCCTCGCCAATGCGGTTCGATTGCACCTCGAGCATCGAGTACTTGTCTGGGACAACCGCACCTGCGTCTTTGCTTGAACCACGTTTCGGCCCACTTTGAATTGGGTGCCGCCGCTCGCCCGTTGGGTTCTTAGGACACTCGGAAGAGTGGGACAAGTTGCGTGGCAACTTGGTCGGCCGACATTCGAACGAGCCAGGCCTCTGCATCGCGCACACCAAATGAGGCGACGATGTCATCGCCGTCGACGGCAAGACCAGCAGCGAATTCGATGCCCATTTCGCGGAAGTAGAACGGACACGACAGCGACGTGATGTCCCACCGGCGGTCACCGTTCTTCGTGATCGCACTCGTCATGTGAATGAAGCGGTGTGAATAGACACGTTGTGTTCCGAAGAATGTGACCTCATGAATGAGAAAGAGATAGCCGTCGTTGAACGGAACACCTTGCGATCCGCCGCGGAAGTGAGTGGCGGCGGGTGGGCCACTCGTTGATGAATCAATAACAAGTTGCGAATCAGCATTGAGATGACCGACAACAGTCGGAGAACACAAATACAGGATGTGGAGTTCGCCGTCGACGACGAACGGCATCCAGTTCTTCTCGTGGCGCGCAGGGTCAGGCCCGTGAATAATGGAAAGCGTGGTTTCCTCGGCCGCATCGAGAGCGGGAAAAGAAAGCAGCGCGATATCGCAACGCTCGTAGTGATTTCGATCGCGGACGGTGGCCAGCGCTTTCCAAGAGTTTCCGAGAGCAAGAAGTCGGACGTCTTCACAGCCGAGTACTCGCGAAAGTCGCGTGCTTGGGCCCAGGGGTTGCGAAGGAAGCTGACTGGCAAGCGATGTAGCAAGGTTTTCGTCGAGACGAGTCAGCAAATTCACGGTGCGAATAATCCCGTCGTCCTCAGTTCCTTGAAAGGTGTACGAACCGTCGTCAGCGATCACGTAATTGGAACTGCGGATATTGACGACGAGTCCCCCATCCGGATCGTTCGTCACGGAAGGGTTGAAAAGTGACCATCCCGGGGTGTGATCGATAACAAGGGGTGTGTACGCAACATCGTTCATGAGTGTGGCGAGGGCAGGAATGTTGGAACCAACGGGCAGGCGAGCGGGTGTTTCGTGATCGGATCGACCGAGTGAATGCAGACACCACGCGCGGTTGTGCTGAACCCAAGGCACCATCTCGTGAGGCACGCCATCAAGAAGAAGTTCATCGTTAAGGCCGAGGGCTTCCTCAACGCGCCCAAGATGAAACCATGCAATGGCGAGCTCAAACTTGAGGGCCCAGTCATGAGCCTCTGGGTGAACGAACGCCGAGTCAGCTGAGGGTGGCAATGCGAGGCCCGTTGACGCATACAACTCGCAAAGCGCGTACTGACCGAGCTGCCGGTGTATCCGAGCGAGCTCGAGTAGAGGCTCAGCGCGCGTTGGGCGAAAGTTCCATGCAGTGAGCAGTTGAATGATTGCGGAGTTCTGGTCTTGGGTTCGAAGAAGAAGACCGATTTGGTAGAGAGAATAAAAGACCTCTTGATCCCATCCTCCAAGCGCAACCCGCTGTTGGAAGGCGGCAATTGCGGCGTCGGTTTCGCCAAGGTCGCGCAGTGTGAGGGCCAAATAAAACCACGAACGCTGATCTCTCGGATCTTCGCTGATTGATTGTTCAAGTAGCGCCTTGTCGCGCTCGAATTTGTCGTCACGAGATCCGCCGTCAGCGTGATCGTCAATCACCAGTTGGGGTAAACGTTCACGACTGAATGTTTGTTTACAACTGAGGAACTCGTGGGTTCGGCCAACAAAGAACCACTCGTAGTCAGAGCGAAGAAGGCGCGGAATCCAATATGCGGGGTCGGCGTCATGGCGGAGTTCATACGCGTCGGCAGTGAGTTGAGGAAGAGGGCTCTCGGCGCGGATGGTCATATCGGCATCGATCAGGAGGAGATGCGTTCCGATCCCTCGGGCGAGTTCGAGCGCCTCGTTGCGGTTGTGGCCAAAATCGACCCATTCGCGACGGTGCAGTTCTCCGGGAATGTCGGAAAGAGAACGCTGGATTTTTTCAACGGTGTCGTCAGTTGAACCGGTATCGACAATGACCCAGCCGGAGAGAAGTGGCCGAACTGATTCGAGACAGCGTTCTATGACCTTCGATTCGTTCCGGACAATCATCACCAGGGTGATTTCCGGTTGGCTCATGGAACGAAGCGCGGCGGTCTAGAGAGTGCGGGCGAAGATGGCCACAAAGTCTCGTGCATCCGGTGAAAGGTACCGGTTCGCGCCCTTGAATGATTCGGGGAGCAACTTCGTTCCTTGGACTGACGTTGGATCGAGGTAGCGAGTGGCGTTGTAAAAGTTGAACGTGGTCCACACGGTGTTGATGTCCAACTGCATTGCTCGAACACAGCCGGCTCGCAACATCAGGTTGGCAAGTGAGAGCGATGAGAGTCCGTCGCCATAGCCGTAGACAAGTGCCCCATTGGCAGTGACGCCGACGGCTGAACGCCATGCGTAGACCTTGTTACCGAACGTTGCGCCCCATTTTCCATCGACGTTGTCAACCAGACCAGGCACCAATGCGCCAGGTGCAGCAGTCGCGGCGGGCACGCCGCCGGGATTGGGCGGGCCACCGCCGTTATCAATAATGAGATCAAGATTTTGGCGAACAGCAGTGACCTCGGGGGTCATCACGGCATCGCGACCCCACTGACCGACTGTGGCCGATCCGTCTTTGTAGGTAACGAAGGACGCGGCACCGTCACGAAGCGGGCGTTGGGTAACGCCGTCCATGTAGAAGCCGCCCTTGGCATCGTCCATGCGGAAGCCGCCGTTGAATGCGGCGATGAGTGACAGGCGACGGTCCATCGGAACCTGAGACGGCTTTGCCCACTTTCCGCCAGGTTCCTCCGACCCCGGGAATACCTCAAACGTCACGAGTTTCGGATCGATCCAAACAAGTCCATCGAGGATTGATGTGTGGACGGAGTCGGGACGAACCTGGGTTGTATACATCGTCTGCGCGCCACCAACGAGTGGTCCGACCGGTTGCCACACACCTTCATTGGCGACGGGGGTGACGCCTTCAGGGACTTGAACATTTGTCGGAGCGGGAAGGTGCGGGGCAACGACCTTCACCGTGCTTGTGGGTCCGACGTCACCAGATGTGGGGACCTCAATGGCGCGGTCGGGTTCGCCACCTTCTTTTGGCTTGTTGTTACGAAGCCACCAGCTTTCGACCGTATTGAGGATTCCGCCAAGGTGGTTGTCACGCATCCACTCAGCACCGCGTTCAGCGAACGAAAGGTTTTGTGTGGTGACCATTGCGTTGACGAACGAGACCGTTGGAAGGACGAGGAGAAGTGCGACAACAAGCGCAGTGACCTTCAACCAACGTGGCTTGGGCTTGCGAACCTTCTTGCGGCGTTTGCCCGATGATTCGGCGGGAGGAAGCGGGAGGCCCGAATCGGGTGAGTCCGCAGCAGTGCTTGATGCTGGGGTTCCCTCAACTTCTCTCAAGAGCGCCGTGAGCGGATCAAGGGCACCAGAACTGGCCGAACTGGGCGTCTCCGCGTTTTCGGAGCCGGAGCCGGGAGGAGTTGTTGACGACATGACTACCACCGGCGGGGATCGAATAAATGGAAGAAAGCGTCGAGAGCCTACGGCAGACGCTGCCGGATATCAGGACAGGGAAGGGCTTGGTGGGACGGCGCAGCCGCAACGATCACGTTCTACCATCGTGATCACACACTTATCGGGGGCACAGATGGCGTTTTTTGGAATCCGGTTTGACATGCGTATGCCAGCGACGGCACCCGGAACTCGTGCAGATCGTTATGCCGCGTCGGTCGACATGGTTGAGTGGGCCGATTCTCTGGGTTTCGTGACGGCAATCCTTTCCGAACATCACGGATCACCTGACGGATACCTCCCTTCACCGCTCCCGTTGGCTGCAGCCATGGCCGCGCGCTCGTCGAACATCCGCATCGGAATTTCCGCCATGGTGAGTTCGTTCCACGATCCGCTCCGCTTGGCCGAAGACGTGGCCGTCGTCGATCTCATTAGCGGAGGTCGACTCGATCTCACACTCACCAATGGGTATGTGAGTTCTGAATTCGAGATGTTCGACGTTCCGCTTTCGAAGCGAGCAGCACGCACAACTGAAGCAGTCGCAACGCTGAAGCAGGCCTGGACTGGTGAACCATTCGAGTTCCGCGGGCGCACCGTGCAGGTGTTGCCGACGCCGGCTCAGGTCGGTGGTCCCCCGATCTCATTGGGTGGTTCGGTGGAAGCAGCAGCTCGCCGCGCCGCGCGTATTGCTGATGGCTTCATTCCATCGATTCCCGAAATTTGGGAGTTCTATGTTGATGAATGCGCAAAGTTGGGTAAGCCCGATCCGGG
>JBIIGP010000121.1:0-5891 GCA_044236415.1 Acidimicrobiales bacterium
CGGCGACCAACTCACACACGACCCCGTTGCCTGGTCTACTGGGCAGGAACCTTTCGCTGCCGACGTCACGTTGTGGGCTCTTGGTGGGGTCACTCCTCACTCCAAGTTTCTTCCGGCATCGGTGCTTGACGACGAAGGTTTTGTGCTCGTTGACAAGAACCTGCGAATTCCTGAGCATCCGAATGTGTTCGCCGTGGGCGATGTCGCAGCGAGTGACCCGCTTCGCAGTTCCGCTCGCAACTGGGGATTCCGAATTGTGGTCAGCAATGTCAAGGAACTCGTTCGCGGTCGCCCTGCGAAACTCAAGACCTACAAAGCGTCGGAGTATCGATGGGGTTCCATCCTCGGCCTTCAAGAGGACGGCCTGACTGTCGTGCAGCCGAATGGAAAGCGCTTTCGCATTCCACGCAAGCTCGCAGAGCCCCTGCTCTTCAGCGTGTTTGTCCAACGTGTGCTCTACGGCGGACTCCGCAAGAACTAGACGCCACGCCACATAGTTTGGGAAGCCAATGAACCTGCCACAGGACGACAACGAATCTGCGCCAAGGATTGATGGCGTCGAGGCTGTCTATTGGCACCTCGACGACATCGACTGGACAGAGGTGCAGCGCCAACAGAACGCCGACGGAAGCGTTTCCGTGGTGCGCGAAAAGTGGCCGATTATTCGGCCCGACTTTCTTTCCGCTCATGTGCACTACGAACCCGGAATGGTGGTGCGCCGCCACGGCCACCGCAGTAACCACGTTGTGTTCGTGCTTGGTGGCAGCGGCTGGATCGGAACCGAACCGTGCGAGCCGGGTACTCACATTCATGTTCCACTTGGTTCGGCATTCGGCCCGATCATCGCCGGCCCCGAAGGGTTGACGTGCTGGGAACTGAGCTTCGGTGAATTCGGCGGTTGGGGAGATCAGCCCGAGTTGTACGCGAACGAAATCGCTGAGCGCAGCATCACTCCACTCCCCGACCCCCCGCTTGAAATTGGCGATTGGTTTGTTGACCCAAGAGGCGATTGGGGAGGCGAGCGCCCATCACCCAAAGTTGATGGGCTGCAATCAGTCATGACACATGTTCGTGACTATGAGTGGACCGAAGTGAAGCAGCAACAAAATGCCGATGGCTCGGTGTCAGTTGTTCGCGAGAAATCGTTTGTCCGGCAACCCGATTTCACGAGCACCTACGTTGAGTACTCGCCGGGGATGACCGTGCAACGCCACGGATACTTCGGTCAGCACCTTGTCTGGGTCATCGAAGGTGGAGCATGGTTTGGCGACCGTTGGTGCCCAGCCGGCACACACATCGAATTACCTTTAGGCGCAGCGTTCGGTCCGATCGTCGCTGGAGTTGAAGGAGCGCTGCTCCTCCAACTCACAGACGGCGAAGTCGGAACCTGAGATCACTTCACACCTGCTCCGAGCCATTCATCGCTGAACGCAACGCCAATCCAACACTTGGTACCTCAACATTGGCCGAACGGCGCTTGTAGATGATGTGCGGATCCGGCAACTCTTCGCCTTTGGAGAGCTCCGGGCACACCCGCGGGTTCAGCCAGTAAATGCCGGCACTAAGGGATCAGAAGAACCCGTAGTTGTCGTGGTGGTCTCGGGAATCGGCGTAGGGCCGACCAATGACAATGCCAACGTTTGGGGAGAGTTGGCCCGGTAGTGGCCGACGGCAATGCATGAATAGTCGGTCACGCAAGAAACGGCCTCGAGTGTATTTCCAATGTTTCCGTTGTTCGGGCTCTCCAAGACTTCCCAAGTACTGCCATCCCACACGAGAACAAGCGTCTCCCGAGTACCACCAGCATCAGCGGAGTACCTGCCGACAGCGGTGCATGAGGTCGCCGACACACACGACACCGAATCCAGCCTTTGGCCGTAGATGCCGGCGTTCGGGCTTGACATGATCTGCCATGTGCTGCCGTCCCATTCCACGACCAACGTTCTGAGTTCCTCGTTATCGTCGAAGTTACCGACTGCGATGCAGGAGGTGGCGGACAAACATGAAACTCCGAGGAGCCGATTATTGTCGACACCCGCAAACGGGACCGGCACCAATGTCCACACACTGCCATCCCACGCCATGGCCAGTGACTGACTCATCTGTCCGTCGTGGTAGTAGCCGACCGCCATGCATGAGGTCGCCGACACACACGACACCGACTCCAGAGGGTTGTTGTCGCCGGGATTAGGACTCGACATCAACGTCCACGCACTCCCATCCCAGATCATGGCCAGCGAGTCGTACTCGATTCCGTTTTCGAATCTTCCGACGGCGACACAGGAGGTTTGCGACAAACACGACACCGACGACAACTCGTTGTTGACGCCATTGCCGGCGTTGGGGCTGGCGACTCGTGACCAGGTGTTGCCATTCGACACCATCACCAAGGATTCGTCGTCGTTGCTATTTACGGTTCGGATGAAACCGACTGCGGTACACGAAGTGGCCGAAACGCAAGATACCGACCACAACTTGTGTTCCCCGCCGAATTCGGGTGTGTCTGCAATGGTCCAGGAGTTTCCGTCCCAAGCCTGAATCATGAGCTTGTTTCCATCCACGCCAAGGTCGTAGTAACCGACCGCCGTACACGATGTCGCCGAAATGCACGACACCCCCAACAACTGGTTGGTTTCTTCACCCGGCAGCCCAACGTTCGGGGTGGGCATGATCGTGCCACTGTCAATCACCGCACCTGCGTTGCCCGACAAAACCGTGGATCCGAACAGCAGTGCAGCAACGGCCAAACATCCAACTAAAAACTTACGCATTGTAAATAATCCTTTTACCAGAGGGGAGTCCAGAGACACCTTTCTATCATGTCATTATCCTCTGATGTTTTGTCATTACAAAATTACGTTCCAATCTTCTCGCTGAAAGCGCCTATTCCCTTGGTACAAGGGCCATCGCCAGATGGCCTCTCAGCGCCTCACGTCCCGACGGTTCAGGCCTCATCCCAATCTGCGCGAACAAGGGGGTTCAGCGCCAGGTACCTCCAGTTGAGGGCCCGTGGAATCCGGAACTTGAGATGACTAGCTCGTGAACTTCGGGACTGCCTCTTCGGAGTCAGTCGATTCGCTCTGTGAGATCTGGGCCCAATCGGCCTCTGAGCCGAACCGGAACATCCCCTTCGTAGACGAAACTGATGAAGAGCCTGCCGGCTGCAAGCGTTTTGCGCCCCGCTGCTGAGCGAGCAAGGCCTGAAGCTGTTGCACGATCCCAGAAATCCGAGGCGTCGCCATGAGAACCGGATCGGACCCAATGTTTCGAAGCTCCAACGGATCTTCTGATGTGTTGTAGATCTCGAGCTGATCAGGAACGGCATTCGTCTTTAACGTTGTATTCGCGCTCTTCGGCCCAGGCCGTTGCGTAACTCCATCGACGATTGTTTGCGCGTCACGACTATTCGGCGAGCTCCAGAAATTGGGGTTGTCGAAATAGCGCGTGTATTTCCATCGTTCCATCTGGCCCGCTGGCCCGGTCGGCAGATTGGCTATGACCGTCTCGAGATGGCACGGCTGCGCCACGGCTTCGTACATTGTTCCGTTCCAACCGACTTGCTGCGCTCCGCGCATCGGCTCGTCATCGGTCATGAAGTACTGAGGATCATCTGCAATTGATGATTCCAACTCAAGACCTAAAAGAAAGCCCGACAGATCGCGACCTGGAAGTGCTTGCACCTGCGTGTGGGTCGCCGAAAGTTGCGAGATCAGGGCGCTCTGATCAAGACCAGCAAGACCGAGCATCGTCGGCAGCAGATCGGCGTGGCTCGTGAGTACGTCTGTTGATGCGCCCGCAGGGAACACATCAGGGTTGTGGATCACAAAGGGAACTCTCAGGATCTCGTCGTAGGAAACATGCCACTTCTGATGGAGACCACCGTGTGATCCGAGAAGATCTCCATGATCGGAGAGATAAATGATGATGGTTTCGCGATAGGTCGCGTTGTTAGCAGCGAGTGCATCAATCACCGACTTGATGTGCGCATCAACATTCTTTTGCAGCTGGTAATAGAAACGCTGATAGTCAGAATTCGTCAGTGTTGGCTGAAGTGATTTCGGATAGGTCTCGCGATAACTCGCTTGTGCATCGGGCTTCTGCGCAAGGTCATCAGTGAATGTTTGCGCCCATGAAACCGGATCAAACAGATCTACAGGAACGTTCGACCCATTGAGTTGGCCTTGCAGATTGAGCGCAGTCGACGGATTTACTTGACCAGCGAGAAGCGCGAGCTGACCCCAAAGAACAATGTCGTGTGGGTCAACAAATGATGCAACTGCCAACCACGGATTCGATGAAGTCAGCAGACTCTGCATCAATTCAACGCTCTGCGCAGCAAAACCATCGTCACGACCGCCGCCACCTGGAGCTGACGAACCTGAATCCATCGGGTTGGAACCATGTGGTTCGGGACCGATCCATCCGGTGAATCCGAATTGATCCAACATGTCCGCTTCGAGGTAGACGTTCTCCGCAGTCAGGTTCCGAGACCCGTCGGAGTTGAAAGAGGGATACGGCTGATGTGTTCCCGGTTTATAGAGATCGGCGTCGGAAACGTGCCACTTACCTTTCCAATAGGTGTCGTAGCCGCCAGCCCGAAACCAACTTCCCATCGTCGGGACGGTTGTCGGGTCTAGCCAATAGAGATCTTGTTCAAGAGCCGACTTTGCAATGCCAGACGTTTGCGTCACGCCATGCAGCGATGGGTACTGCCCTGTAAGAAACGACGTACGGCTCGGCGCGCAGGCAGTCGCCATGATGTGGTGGTTACGGAATTGCATTCCGTTCGCCATGAGCTGGTTCTGTGCCGGAAGGTTCGACGCACGCCAAGCGGTCAGCGACGCCGATTCATACGAAACTGGGAATCGCTGTTCGTCAACGATGATCACGAGGAAATTCGGTTGCGTCGTTAGCGGTCCGCGCGGAACAAACGCTGGCGAAACAGCAGTAGGCGTTGTCGGGGTTGCCCCAGATGGCGATACTCCGGCAGCCATGGCAGCAGCGGCAACTCCGATTGCCCCAGCGCCCTTCAGCACTTGCCGGCGGGTGACTGTTCCTCCTTGAAAGCGGTCTTCGCCAGACTCCGGCATTTTTTAACCCTTCATATGTTGGTACCCAAGAGTACCCGGACCTCTATCGGGAGGAGCCCGTCAGGGATTCAAATGCCTCGGCAACGAAGGCCCGGTTTAGTGAACGATCTTCTCGCCAACGATCGGTTCGCGAAGGTGCAGCGGCTCGACATTCTTTTTCTTGCGTCGCGAGCCGATATTGAGAACTTCTACGAACACCGAAAAGGCCATAGCGGCATAGATGTAGCCCTTGGGAATTTTTTGTCCGAATCCCTCTGCAATCAACGTCGTACCGATGAGAAGCAGGAACGCAAGCGCGAGCATCTTGACTGACGGATGGGCGTTCACGAATGTGTAGATGGCCTTCGACGCTAGAAGCATCACGAAAACTGCCGCCATGATGGCAATGACCATGACCCCGACATAGCTCGTCATACCAACAGCAGTGATGACCGAGTCGATCGAGAACACGATGTCGAGAAGCAGTACCTGGCCGATAACAGCAGCGATCGTTGGAGCGACCTTTGCCGAAGTTGTGCCTTCGTCCCCCTCGAGTTTGTGGTGGATCTCCTTTGTGGCCTTATAAATAAGGAAGAGGCCGCCGGCAAGCAAGATCAATTCTTTGCCGCTGAAGCCCACCGACCCGATGGTGAACAACTCTTTCTTAAGGGTGACCACCCATCCCACCGCCAAAAGCAGCAGAACTCTCATGCCGCCTGCGGCGAGAAGACCGATCTTTCGTGCTTTGTCCTGCTCCTCAGCCGGGAGTTTGGAGGCGAGAATCGAGATGAATACGACATTGTCAACACCGAGCACGATCTC
>JBIIGP010000144.1:0-5373 GCA_044236415.1 Acidimicrobiales bacterium
ATAACCCGAAGTGGCCTGATGTCGACCACATGGTTCGCATTCTGGAAAGTGGCATCAACATCACTGCCACTGCCGGTTTCATTACCGGCCATGCGCTGGGTGCGGATCGTCAACGAATTATCGATGCGTGTAACCAGGGCAACAGTTCGATCTTTGGTTCTGGAATGAACCCTGGGATGGCGAATCTTCTCGGAATCGTCTCGGCGGGCGTCTGCGATCGGATCGATTCAATTCGCATGCTCGAGTCAGTTGATTCAACCGGCTACGACTCTGGCGATACCGAGAAATCGGTTGGCTACGGATTACTTCCCGACGATCCGAACCTGTCGGCTATGACAAAGCAGGGGACAGCAGTCTTCGGTGACGCGGTGTATCTCATGGGTCAAGCGCTTGGCGTCGAGTTCGACGAGGTGCGTTGCGAAACTGAGTACGCAATCACCACGGATTTCCTTGATCTTGGGTCATGGTCAATCGACGCCGGCTGTGTTGCCGGAGTGTCGGCGAGTTGGCAAGGCTGGGTCGGCGACCGCAAGATCGTTTCCTGTGATGTCCGCTGGCGTAAGGGCCGCACCTTGGAGCCGGACTGGAAGGTTGAGCACGGCTACATCGTCGAGATTGATGGCATGCCGTCGGTTCGCACGAAACTCGAAGTGTTCCCGCCGAAGGATTTCAAGGCGAAATCATTCAGCGACTACATGGTGCTGGGAATGGTGATGACATCGCTACCTGCCGTAGATGCAGTCGCGTCGGTGTGCGAGGCAAAGCCCGGCATCGTCACCTATCTCGATCTTCCGTTGCCCTCACCCAGTGGTTGGGTGCGGTAACGATCGACTACTCGATCACCACGACAACATCGCCGGAGCCAACGGAATCGCCAGGGGCGACCTTGATTTCCTTGACGGTGCCGGCCTTGTCGGCGGTGATGTTGTTTTCCATCTTCATGGCTTCGAGCACGCACACGGTTGCGCCTGCTTCGACTTCCTGACCGACCTCAACGAGGATCTTGACGATGGTTCCCTGCATGGGGACGGAAACTGCGCCCGAGCCGCCACCGGAACCGCCGGCACCTGAGCCGCCTGAGCGACGAGGACGGCTTGCGCCTCCGGCAGCACCGCCAGCAACAACTGCACCGGCCTGTGATTCGGGAACGAAGACCTTCACCGAGAAGCGCTTGCCATTGACTTCGACGTCGACGTCGCGCTGGACCTTGGCTTCGGACTCGCCGTCAGCAACCGTTGCAGTGCTTCCAACGTTGCTGAGGTCAAGAGTGTCTTCAACCCACTTGGTGGAGTGAATGCCGTCAACGAAGTCCTGATGCTCGAGGATGGCGCGGTCGGCGGGAATCGTTGTGGAGATTCCCTCGATGCGGAATTCACGCAGAGCGCGAAGCGTGCGACGAATCGCAGCCTCGCGATCGGAGCCCCAGCAAATGAGCTTGCCAACGAGGTTGTCGTAGTACTGGCTGACGGTGTCGCCCGACTCGTAGCCGCCATCCCAGCGGGTTCCAAAACCAGCCGGCGGAACCAGCGTGGTGATGTGGCCGGGGGAGGGGAGGAACTTGCCTTGCGCCGGATCTTCGGCGTTGATGCGAATCTCGATCGCGTGGCCTCGAAGTTCGATCGATTCTTGAGTGAACGAAAGCGGAAGACCTGAAGCAACGCGAATCTGTTCCGCAACGAGGTCAATGCCCGACACCATTTCGGTGACGGGGTGTTCGACCTGGAGACGGGTGTTCATTTCGAGGAAGTAGAACTCGCCGTCTTGGAATAGGAACTCGACGGTGCCAGCGTTGAAGTAGCCACATGCTTTCGCAACGGTGACTGCTGCTTCACCCATCGCTTGGCGAATTTCAGGCGGAAAGTTCGGTGCCGGGCTTTCTTCGACGAGCTTTTGGTGGCGACGTTGTGCAGAACAATCGCGTTCGGCAATCCAGACACAGTTTCCGTGGGTGTCGCCGATGATCTGCATCTCGATGTGGCGGGGCCACGTGAGGTAGCGCTCGACGTAGCACTCATCGCGACCGAAGCCCTTTAGTGCTTCGCTTCGTGCGGAATCGAATGCTTCAGCGGCTTCGTCTTCGCTGCGAACAACGCGCATGCCGCGTCCGCCACCGCCATAGGCGGCCTTGATAGCGACAGGCCAACCGTGTGCCTTGCCGAATGCAATGACCTCGGATGCATCATTGAGAAACTCGGTTGTTCCGGGAACGCCGTTAACGCCGGCGGCCTGTGCCGCAATACGACTGGAGACTTTGTCGCCCATGATTTCGATCGCACCAGGAGGCGGACCAATGAATGTGACACCGCGCTCGGTGATAGCGCGAGCGAAGTCGGTGTTCTCGGAGAAGAAGCCGTAACCGGGATGCACGCCGTCGGCACCGCTGCGCTCAATGACATCGAGAATGAGTTCGGTGTTGAGGTAGCTCTCGGCTGCGGTCGTGCCGCCAAGCGCGTAGGCCTCATCGGCGAGGCGCACATGGAGGGCGTCACGGTCGAGATCGGAGTACACCGCCACGGTGGCGATGCCCATTTCCTGACAGGCGCGGATGACACGGACTGCGATTTCGCCGCGGTTGGCGATGAGGATCTTTTTAAGCACGCCCTATGGTGGCACGCGTGAACAGGTCCTTCGCCACTTCTGAGGTCCCGGGCACCCGATTCGCCGATGTGCGATGGGTGGCCGAGACCGGTTCGACCAATCGAGACCTCCTTGCGGCTGCCGCCGAAGGGGTGTCAGAGGGCCTTGTTCTGGTGGCTGACCACCAAACGGCAGGCCGGGGAAGGCTGGACAGGGCCTGGATAGCTCCTGCGGGGGCCTCATTGCTCGTCTCGGCGCTTCTTCGCCCGGATGTGGCTCCAGAGGACCTGTTCCTCCTGACGCTGGCCTGTGGTCTCGCCGCGGTCGATGCGGTGGATGAGGTTGCTGGAGTTCGGCCGGGACTGAAATGGCCCAACGATCTCGTTGTGGCCGATGGGCCGCTCGCCGACAGAAAGCTTGCGGGCATCTTGGCCGAGTCGCACGTGGTCGAGGGGCGAGTCGATGCAGTGGTAGTGGGGATGGGACTCAACCTCGACTGGCCCGCAGAACTCCCTGAGGAACTCGCTGCGACTGCAGCGTCGGTGAATCACCTCATCGGAGCTTCGGTTGATCGCGAAGACGTTCTTGTTGCGTGGCTTCGCCACTACGACCGTCATCTCACCGCAATCACCACCGAGAGCGAACGAGCTGAATTCCTTGATGAAGTTCGATCATCATCTGCAACCCTTGGGCGCGACGTGCGTGTCGAACGTTCTGACGGATTCTTCGAGGGCCAAGCAATTGCCATTGCTGACGACGGACGTCTCCTTGTTGACTGCGGCGAAGACGGAGGCGTCGTTGCGGTAACGGTGGGTGACATCGTCCACGCCCGGCTGTTGGGCTGAGTCTCTTCTAGAGGCTGGACAGTCGCTCAATCATCTCGATTGCCGCGGCAGCTCGATGTCCAGGCGTCGCGTACGAGCGTTCATCGACACAATGCACGGGCACCACGCCGGTTGTTGATGAGGTGATGAAAATCTCAGTTGCGAGCGCAAGGTCTGACGGCATGAGATCCTGCTCGCTCACGAACCCTTCTTCGATGAGGACCTCTCGGATGACGCCGGGAAGGCACCCGCTATCGAGCGATGGCGTCACGATGCGCTCGTCGATCACCAAATACAAGTTTGAGGTGGTGCATTCGCTCAGGCGACCGGAGATGTCGCAAAGAATTGCGTTGTCGAAACCGTTTGCCGCGGCGTAACGAAGAATGGCTGCGTTTTCGCCCCAGCTCGTGGATTTAATCCCGGCGAGCGGAGAGCGATCATTGCGTGTCCACTGAACGGTGCACAACGAAACCGACAAAGGCGCTTGGTGGAGCGGCGATGTTGAGATGACCGTAAGTGGTTGCGCACCGCGGTCGAGCGGAGAAGAGCCTGGGCCGGGCGTGATTGTGATCCGCGCGCGTGCGTCATCGATGCCGTTCGCTTCGATGAGCTGAAAAAGTGCTGCGCTGAGTTCTTCATCAGTTGGTGTGTTTGCAATCAAAAGACGGTCGACGCCAGCGCGAAGCCTGCGGAGATGTCGATCAAGGAAGGTTGGCGTCCCGTTGCGAATGGCCAACGTGTCAAAGACCCCATCGCCCAGAAGAAAACCGTGATCGTTTGCAAAGACCGCTGGTGAAACGTCATCGACGAGTTCGCCGTTGAGCCACATCGATTGAGCGGTCATCTCGGCGCACCGGAGGCGAGCGCAATGAGGCGCTCAGCTTTGAGTTCGGTCTCAGCCCATTCGTCTTCGGCGGTGGAATCCCACGTGACTGCGCCGCCTGTTCCGAAACACAGTTGATCCTGCTCAACCCAGAAGGTTCGGATCGCGACGTTGAGTTCGCCGATAGAGCGGTCAGCATCGACCCAACCAATAGCCCCGCAGTAAATGCCGCGGTCGACGGGTTCAAGTTCATGAATGTGTTTCATCGCTGCGATCTTGGGTGCGCCTGTGACCGAGCCCGGAGCAAATGTTGCATCGATGAGATCGGCCCAAGTGGCACCTTGGCGCAATTCACCCTCGACAGTGCTGACGAGATGATCGAGTCCCGGGTGATGTTGTCGTTCAAGAAGGTTTGGCACAACGACAGTTCCGGGTTTGCAGACGCGACCAAGATCGTTGCGAACCAAGTCGACGATCATGATGTTCTCAGCGCAGTCCTTTTCGCTGAAGTCGCCGCCGGTTGAGGTTGTCCCTTTGATCGGGGAAGACCTCACGCGTGATTGATCGCGGGTGAGAAACAGTTCGGGTGAGGCAGAAGCGATGCGAATGCCAGCCTCGGGAAGTTCGATGACTGCTTGAAATGGAGCAGGATTTCCGTTGGCGATTTGTTCGCCCAACGCCAGCATCGACGCGTTGTCGGGCAGGGGCGCTGAAAGTCTCCGTGTGAGGTTCACTTGGTAGACATCGCCAGCCGCAATCGACTCACGAATGAGCGCAACGCGGTCGGAGAACTCTGGTCGAGAAAGCGATGACGACCATGAATCCGCAGGTGGTCCGACCCACGGTTGAGGGGGTCGAGGCAGCGACGCAGTAGGACGGCGACGCTCAAATCGGGCGCACGTGGGGACACCTTCAAAGGGAAGGACGACCGCCCACCATCCCTGTGAATCCAATGCCGAGAGATCGGAAGTGACATCCACGAGTCCGGACGCGACCATTCCGCCAACAACTGCGAGCGGTTCGATCCGCTGGGCTGAAAGGGTCGAAAGGTTCACGATCGTGTGAGCCTACGGCGAGAGTTGAACATGGAATGGGGCTGACGTCCCCTGCTGGGGGGCCTCCGGTAGTCTTCGGACCGTGCGTCGCCCC
>JBIIGP010000123.1:0-5825 GCA_044236415.1 Acidimicrobiales bacterium
CGGTGTCGTCCACACGGCGCGTGGTTCGTTTCGTACTCCCTGCTTCATGCCCGTAGGCACTCGAGCCGCCGTTCGCACGCTGACTTCAGCCGATCTCGAGAAGCTCGGTGCTGAAGTCATCCTGGGCAACACCTATCACCTCATGTTGAAACCTGGTGCCGACCTCATCGAGCGTTTTGGTGGTCTCCACGGTTTCGCCGACTGGCATGGTCACGTGTTGACCGATTCCGGTGGCTTTCAAATTTTTTCGCTTGAGCCCAAAGTCAATGATGAAGGCGCGACGTTCAAGTCGACCTACGACGGCAGCTATCACCACCTCAGTCCCGAGGGGAGTGTCGAGGTTCAGCAAAAGTTGGGTTCGGACATTCAGATGGTCCTCGACGTTTGTCCGCCGCTGCCGTCCTCTGAGGCCGTAGTGCGCGCGGCTCTCGAACGATCAGTTCTTTGGGCGGGTCGCGCGAAAGCAGCACATGCTCCAGCGCGTGAAGCCGGTTCGAAGCAGGCGCAGTTCGGCATCGTTCAAGGCGGTGTTGATGTGGACATGCGCACCGAGAGCGCTGAACGCACCCTCGAGATTGGCTTCGATGGTTACGGCATCGGCGGTCTCTCCGTTGGCGAGACCAGGGCGGAGATGCTTCCGGCCCTTGCAGCGGTCACTGAGGTGTTGCCTGCTGACCGACCCCGGTATCTGATGGGGGTCGGCGACCCAGTGAGCATCGTCGAGGCTGTCGCTCTCGGAGTCGACATGTTCGATTGTGTCTTGCCGACTCGGCTCGCTCGCCACGGGACGATTCTCACCAGCTCAGGACGAATGAACCTTCGCAATGCCCGTTTCGCCGACGATCCCGAGCCGCTGGAGCCTGGGTGCACCTGCGAGGCTTGTTCCCGCTGGTCGCGGGCATATCTGCGCCATCTTCTGATGGTGAGCGAACCAACTGCTGCCCGTTTGACCACGATTCACAACGTGCACTGGTTGCTGCGACTTATGGAGGGGGCTCAGGCCGCGATCGTGGCTGGCACCTACGACCAATTCCGAGCATCGGTGGCATCGGTCTGGGACTGAACCTGGCCGGAGCCGAATAATGGGGCAGGGGAGAAGAGGGCTAACGTGGCGCCGTTTACGCCCTAGAACCCCTGCGAACGAGATCTTCCGAAACCATGTCCTTCCTCATCATCATCATTTTGTTCGTCATTGCTTGGGTAGTACTGATTCTTCCCAAGCAGCGCGAACTCAAGCGCCACAATGCCTTCGTTCAGTCATTGGCTGTAGGAGACGAGGTCATGACTGGCTCCGGTATCTACGGCACACTCGTCGAGGTCAGCGAGGCCACGGTCCTACTGCAGGTTGCGCCTGGCGTTGAGATGAAGATCGCTCGCCGAGCCATTGCATCGCAGGTCGTCGATCCGTCTGCGGCGGAGACCGACGAAACCGGCAAAACCGACGACGAGGGCTCAGACGCGTGAAACGCCTCCGAGGCTTTGGTTCGCTCGTAGCAATCATCGTGATTGCTGGCGCGGCACTGATCTACACCTTTGTTGCTGGCAATAAGCCACTCCTTGGACTCGATCTCCAGGGCGGCGTCTCCGTCGTCCTGAAGCCAGTGCAAGAGGTCGACAACGACACGATCGATCAAGCAATTGCGATTATTCGTCAGCGCATCGACGCTATTGGTGTTGCTGAGCCGGAAATTACTCGCCAGGGCAGCAACATCCTCATCCAGATTCCAGGTGTGAAGGACAAAGAGCGCGCGCTTGAACTCGTTGGTCAGACCGCTGAACTTCAGTTCCGCCCAGTACTTGCCAATGTCCCGGTCGATCCGCAGGAAGCGACGACCACGACCAGTGGCGATCCAACCGCAACCACGACAACTGTTGCGCCTGATGTATCACTAACAACCACGACGATCGACCCGACCAAAACTGTCGGCGGTTTGCCGCTTGATGTTTGTGTATCGGGCCTTTCTGCCGAAGAGGTCAATGCAAGCGGTCAGGCCATCCTCCCGCAGTGTGAGGATGGTGTGCTCGTTGGCTCGTACGCCGTTGGTCCTGTCGCTCTGACAGGTAGTGCGCTTGAAACGGCGCGCGCCAATCTTTCCGATTCAGGCCAGTGGATCGTTGCGCCGATCTTCAAGAGTGGTGCTGACGGTATTGGTGGATTCAACGCCATTGCTGGTCAGTGCTTCACGAAGGGTTCGACCTGCCCCACGGGTCAGTTGGCGATCGTGCTCGACGGTCGTGTGCTTTCTGCTCCAAGCATCAACAGCCAAAGTTTCCAAGCCGACCAGATTGAGATCTCGGGATCGTTTACGGAACGGTCGGCGAAGGATCTTGCGACCTCTTTGAAGTACGGCGCCTTGCCAGTGGAGTTCGAACAGCAGCAAGCGCAGATTGTTTCAGCGACTCTCGGACGCGACGCGTTGCATGCCGGTCTGATTGCCGGCCTCGTCGGAATCCTGCTCGTGGCCGCCTACATGATTGCCTTCTACCGGGTCCTTGGTGTCTTTGCCATCGTGAAGTTGGGTGTTGAGGGCGCGTTGCTTTGGTCGATCATTTCTTGGCTCGGTTCGAATAACGGCTTGGCACTGACGCTTGCGGGTATCACCGGCATCATCGTTTCGGTGGGTGTTTCGCTCGACTCGAACGTCGTGTACTACGAGCACCTCAAGGAAGACGTCTACAAGGGACGTTCGATTCGAAGCTCGACCGACAAGTCGTTCGTTACGGCGTTCTCAACGATCGTGAAGGCTGACGTTGCGTCGTTGATTGGCGCAGGCCTTCTTTGGTGGCTCACTGTTGGGCCGGTGCGAGGGTTCGCGTTCTATCTCGCACTTTCGACGGCACTTGACCTCGTGATGTCGTGGTCGTTTATGAGGCCAGTAGTCAAGCTCTGCACACGATCGAAGTTCCTCCGCGCACATCCTCGGATTTTGGGTCTCCCCGCAGAAATCCCCCAACAAACTTCTCGTGCCGGTCAGGCACGTGTTCAAGCGGAGGTCAGCCGATGAATTGGATGTCGCGCATCAATCGCGGTCAAACAAACATCGACTTCTTGAAGTGGTGGAAGCGTGGCCTTGCTGTATCGGCGGTCTTGGTGATCGCAAGCATCGTTTCGCTGACGACTCGTGGTTTGAATCTCGGTATCGACTTTGAAGGCGGCGTTTCTTGGGAAGTCCGCGCTCCCGGAGTCTCTGTAGAAGAGGCCAGATCCGAACTCGAGTCAGTAGGCGAGGGTCAGGCAAAGATCCAGATCGTTGGCTCTGACATTCTCAGAGTGCAAGGTCCGGAAAGCACCCCTGAACACACGATTGAAGTTCGGCAGGCTCTCGCCGATCTGGCTGGTACCGATGTTTCCGAAGTGAGTGTCTCGACAGTTGGGGCCTCGTGGGGATCCGACGTCACCGCATCGGCAATTCGGGCACTTATCTTCTTTGCAATCGCGATTCTTATCTATCTCTCTATTCGCCTTGAATGGCGAATGGCCGTCGCCGCAGTGTTCGCAGTGGTCCACGACGTGTTGATCTCTGTCGGTGTCTATTCCATTTTCCAGTTTGAGGTTTCACCCGGGACCGTGATCGCTTTCCTCACGATTCTGGGCTACTCGATCTACGACACGATCGTGGTCGACGACAAAATCAAGGAAAACGAAGGACTCGTGGGCCAAAGCGGGCGCATGACCTACGGGCAGATGACGTCGTTGTCAATGAACCAGGTGCTTCTGCGTTCGATCAACACGACCGTCTCCTCCCTGTTGCCAGTTCTCTCATTGCTGATCGTTGGAGCCTTCATCATGGGTGCGGTCACTCTGCAGGAGTTCTCCGTGGCACTCACCGTCGGAATGCTCGCCGGGGCCTATTCATCGGTCTTCGTTGCCGCTCCCGTTCTCGTCGCTTTGAAGGAACGCGAGTCCAAAAACAAAGCGATCCGCGAGCGATTGCAATCCCAAGGTGTGGATGTCACACGCTCCGCGGATCGGGTTGGTCTGGTGGGTACGGGTTCGCCAGCCATCGCAGCGTCCTCGACAGCACCCTCAGCAGATTCTGCCGATAAACCGCTACCAGTTGCATCGCCTTCTGGTGTGATCCCGCCGCGGCCGCGCAAGAACCAGCGCAAGCGCTGACCAAAGAGTCGGGGCGAGGACGCTGCGCCTGTACCGTGGAGCCATGATGAGTTCGGTCAGAACCGCTTCCGGGGCATGTCCTCCCGGTCGTGCCCGGGCGAGGGTCTAACCAATGGCGACCGTCAATCGTGTGCTGCCATGGCGACGTCATGTCGCAGCGCCATCCGAAGAGGTCGCCCCGCTTGTTGCAATCTTTCAGTCCCATCACCCGCGTTCATCGCCGTCGCTGATCACGCGTGCCTATGACCGGGCGGCGGCTGCGCACGAAGGTCAATCCCGTAAATCAGGCGAGCCCTATGTCACGCACCCGGTTGCAGTTGCCAAGATCTGTGCCGAACTTGGCCTTGATGACGTCACAATTGCTGCTGCGCTTCTGCACGATGCGGTGGAAGACACTGGCGCAACTCTGATCGACGTCGAGAAAGAATTCGGTGAGGACGTCGCTCGAATTGTGGACGGCGTCACAAAACTCGATCGCATCAAGTTCGATAGCAAAGAAGCACAACAGGCGGCCACAGTTCGCAAAATGCTCGTGGCGATGGCGAAGGATCTCCGTGTCCTCATCATCAAGCTCGCCGATCGACTTCACAACATGCGGACCATTGCCGCAATGCCCGCATGGAAGCAGCATCGCACGGCGCAGGAAACGCTCGACATCTATGCACCACTTGCCCATCGCCTCGGCATGCAAGAACTCAAGCAGCAGCTTGAAGATCTTTGTTTCGCTTCCCTTCACCCAAAGCGATACGCCGAGATCGATCACATGGTCGCCACCCGTGCCCCAGAACGCGATGTCTACCTGACCAATGTTCTTGAAGACGTCCGTGGTCGCCTCAGCGAACTCCACATCACTGCCGAAGTCACAGGCCGACCAAAGCACTTATGGAGCATCTACGAAAAAATGGTGGTGAAGGGTCGCGACTTCGACGAAATCTTCGACCTCGTCGCGATTCGAGTCATCGTTGGCACCGTAAAGGACTGTTACGCGGCGCTCGGTTCGATTCACGCAACCTGGAAGCCAGTTCAGGGGCGCTTCAAGGACTACGTGGCGATGCCCAAGTTCAACCTCTACCAATCGCTTCACACCACCGTGGTTGGTCCCGGCGGCAAATCTCTTGAAGTTCAGATCCGGACCCTTGAAATGCATCGCCGCGCCGAGTTCGGTGTTGCCGCCCACTGGAACTACAAGGACAACAACGAAAGTTCTGCCGATCTGGCATGGCTGAACCGAATCGTTGATTGGCAAACCGAAACCTCGGACCCATCAGAGTTCATGGCCAATCTCAAGATTGATCTTGAGCAGGACGAAGTCTTCGTCTTCACCCCTAAGGGCAAGGTGGTCACACTTCCGCTGGGAGCCACCACTGTCGATTTCGCCTATGCGATTCATACCGATGTGGGTCACTCCTGTATCGGCTCCCGTGTGAATGGGCGTTTGGTTGCTCTCGATACAGAGCTTCAATCGGGTGATTCGGTCGAGATCTTTACGTCGAAGGTCGAAAGCAGTGGTCCCTCGCAAGACTGGTTGCGCTTTGTGGTTTCCCACAAGGCCGCAAACAAGATCAAGGCCTGGCATTCTCGTGAACGACGCGAAGACGCAATCGAGAATGGCAACGACGATCTCATCAAGGCCCTCCGCCGTGAAGGTCTTCCGGTGCAGAAGATCCGCCAATCCCGAGTGCTCGACGAAATCGCGACGGAACTCAAT
>JBIIGP010000124.1:0-5819 GCA_044236415.1 Acidimicrobiales bacterium
TGCACTTGTTGATGCGATCGAACACGAACCGATTGAAATCTGATGGATGCCGACACCTCTGGCGAGTGGTACACCGATCGCCTTCAACGAATAAATGGCCGAGGTTGGAAGCGGTTTGTTCCAGACCCTTTTCGATGGAATCTGCGCCGACTGAAGTTGGGACGCACGCTTGACGTCGGTTGCGGGATCGGCCGATGCCTTGCATTCATTGACGGAAATGGCGTTGGGGTAGATCACAACGAAAAGTCAGTTGAAGTCTGTCGCTCTCGTGGGCTCGAGGCGTATACGCCCGAGGAGTTCTTCACGATCGATGCGGGGCTCTTCGACTCGATCTTGCTTTCGCATGTCTTGGAACACACCAGCATTGATGAGGGTCGGGAACTGCTCACGTCGTATGTGCGGTACCTGAAGCCAGGTGGGCGGATCCTGCTGATTACCCCGCAGCTCGCTGGCCAGAAGTCCGATCCCACACATGTACGACTCCTTGACGCCGAGGCCTTGCGGTCGCAGATCGAGGAGTTGGGCGGAGTCAGCATTAAGACCCGGTCTTTTCCCTTTCCTCGCTTCGCCGGTGGTGTATTCCGGTACAACGAATCGCAGGCAATCGGCGCGATTCCGGGTGGCGTTGCAAAAGACTGATCGGGGAGTAGGGTTTTTGTAGGCGGAGGAGCACGTTTTCGCGTGCGTCCAGTTGAGGTGTGTATGTCCGTCTTGAAATTCCCCAAGCGATTTATGGCCCGGCGCATGATGTTGCGCCGCAGCATTGTCGTTGGGTTTTTTCTGGGCGTTGTCTTTTTCGCTACGAGTTGTCTTCCTGGCGTCGTTGCGTCGCCCACGTCTGGCCTGACCTACGGCAAAGGCCCCCTCGATGCAATCCGAGATGCGGCGAGCCGGACCACCACTTCTGGCCCGAGTTCGCAGTGCGGGCTTTCGTCCCTTGAGTTGGCCGTAATGATGATGGTGCCGACGTACTTCGAAGCCGGCGGACCAGTTCCCTCGCCCATGGCGCTCTCGCGCTGGGACAATGTCAACATCAGGCCATCAAACGCGAATCTCTTCGCGTTTGGTCAAACAACTGGCCCGTATGTCAACGCGTTCTTTAGCCCAGGCATCGGGTTGTGGCAGTTCGATTCCGCTGGAGGATGGGACCTCACCGCTGCCGATGCGATTGACGCAGTCACTTCGTCGAACGCCGCAGCCTCAACGATCGCCTATCGCTGGTGCAACGCTCCCGACAGTCGCAAAGTCACGCCGCAATCACAGCGCGCCTATGCGTGGCTACCGTGGTTTGGTTGCAGCTCCTCAACAGGTAATTGCGAAACTCGCTTCCAGCAACTCATCCTTGAAGGCGCAATCAATGCCGCTCAGGACTCGGGGGTCGACACGAGTGGCGGAATGTCCTCACGAACCTGCGATGTCGCAGGTCTGGGCATAAATCTCCCGTGTTGGTATGTCAATCCTGCCAATGCGCAAGGTTCAAGAGGGTGGACTTCTTTAACTTACGATCCAGCGCGCCCCGACTTCGTTACGCCGTTGCCAAAGCCCTTCTATGTCGTGCGTGCGAACGGTCGCGAGTATCGCATCTGGTTGAAAGTCGATACTGGTTACGACATCGGTATTACCGGATCGCATCCGGTCACCACCAACGCCCGCACCTCAATGGTTTGGGAGCGCCAAGCAAACCTTTGCGACAAAACGCAGTACCGCGGTGAATGTTCGGGAATGCCCCCAGTTGGGGTTCTTGATTCGGTGAGTGTGGGAACCAGCTCGATCACGGTCAAGGGTTGGGCGTGGGATCGCGATACGACGGGCGTTGTCCCGGTTCATGTGTATGTCGGTGCAGTGGGGAATGCCATAACGACCGGTAGCGGTCGGGCCGATGTTGCTGCAACGTATCCCGGTGCTCCGGGAAATACGGGCTTCGATATCACGTTGCCTTCGGCTGTCGGGGCTCAACGTGTTTGCGCTTTTGCCATTGACGTTGGGGGAACGCTTGGCAACCCACAGCTCGGTTGCCGCGATGTTGTGGTGACGTCAACGCCTCGTGGAATTATCGACAACATTGTTGTTCGCCCAGGTGCAATCGATGTCTCGGGTTGGTCGGTGATCCCGGGTGACCCATCGAGCGTTGCGATTATTTCGGTGAATGGTGTTGTGCAGTCGCGCATGGCTCGCACCGTGAATCGTCCAGATGTTCAAGCAGGTATCGCTGGTGTCGAACTGAACACCGGTTTCAGCGGATCAATAGACGTGACCGGTGGAAGAAACGTCGTATGCCTAACAACCGGTACGTTGCCAATCGGATCGCTCGGCTGTCGGGTTGTCACTTCTCCTGGTGGCTCACCCTTCGGAGCCCTTGACGTCGTCACTCCACGTCTTGGCGGAGTAAGTGTCGTGGGCTGGGTAGTAGATCCCGATGTTGCGGCCGCGGTTACGACTCACATTTATGTCAACGGTGTTGGTTACGCGCTTACTGCAAACGCGAATCGACCTGACATCGGTGGCGGTCTTCCGGCCTATGGACCTGCTCATGGATTCGTCGCTGACCTTCCAGCTCCTGGTGGCGCGGTCACCGTCTGCGCCTACGGCATCAACGTGGGTGTCGGCACGCACTCGCTACTTGGTTGTCGCACGACCACGGTGCCAACGGGTTCACCATTCGGCGTGATTGACACTCTTGCGCGCTCTGGTAACTCGGTGACGGGCTCGGGTTGGGTCATCGACCCAGATACCGCCGCATCGATCCCTGTGCATGTCTACGTGAATGGTGTCGGCTATGGCCTGATAGCCAATGGGAGCAGACCCGATGTGGCTGGCGGGCTCCCTGCTTACGGCCCAGCTCACGGCTACACGTTCTCCCTCCCTGTCGGCGCTGGCCAGGCGCGGGTCTGTGTTTACGGGATTGAGATCGCTGGAACGGGAGCCAATGTGCTCCTCGGCTGCCGAACCGTCTAGGGCCGCTATGGGGCGTGAAGCGCTCAGTGCTGGGTGGGTGGAAGGGGTGCCGATAGGCGGCCCCTGCTAGAAACTTCGGCGTGAAGGGACTCATTCTCTCCGGCGGCGCCGGCACACGACTGCGGCCGATTACCCATACCAGCGCCAAACAGCTGGTGCCGGTTGCGAATAAGCCCATCCTGTTTTTCGGCATCGAAGACATGGTCGAGGCAGGCATCACCGAAATCGGCATTGTCACCGGAGACACCGGGCCCGAAATCCAAGCTGCAGTCGGAGACGGCTCGCGCTGGGGGGCCAAGGTCACCTACATCCCGCAGGATGCTCCGCTGGGACTGGCCCACTGCGTTCTGATCGCCCAGGAGTTCCTCGGTGATGACGACTTTGTCATGTACCTCGGCGACAATCTGCTTCGCCAAGGCATTGCAGAGTTCGTTGAAAGTTTTGAAGCCGATCATGCTGAGTCACGGGCTGAAGATGCGAAGGTTCCCTCGGCGCAGATTCTGCTCGCTCGTGTTCCTGATCCTCAACGTTTTGGTGTCGCCGAAATTGGTGCCGACGGCGAAGTGACACAACTTGTCGAGAAGCCTCTTGAACCAAAGTCTGATCTCGCTCTTGTTGGGGTCTACCTCTTCGATCGCCACATTCACGATGCCGTTGCCGCGATTGAACCTTCACCGCGCGGAGAACTTGAGATCACCGACGCAATCCAATGGCTGATCGATAACGGACATCGCGTTCGTCATGAGGTTCTTGAAGGCTGGTGGAAAGACACCGGCAAACTTGAACCGCTGCTGGAAGGCAATCGTCTCGTTCTCGACATGCTTGAATCGTCGAACAGTGGATCTGTCGATGGCGCATCGGTTCTCGATGGGATTGTTGTCATCGAAGCTGGCGCTGAAGTCATCAACTCAACCCTTCGCGGCCCAGTCATCATCGGTGAAGGTGCGAAGATCGTCGACAGCACAATCGGTCCGTACGCATCGATCTATTTCGACTGCGAAATTTCTGACAGCACCATCGAGAACTCCGTCATTCTTGAACAGTCACGAATCACGGGAATTCGTTCGATCGCTGACTCTCTGGTGGGAAAGCAAGTGGAAGTGCGCAAGTCGCAACGCGAACCGCATGCGACGCGGCTCATGATCGGCGATCACTCTGTCGTCGAACTTGACTAGTTCACGTCGAACAGAGAGCGTTCACCCCGTTCCCACGCGGGAATCAAGGGTGAAGGCCAAAATGAAGGCGATGGCCGTAGAATTGGCGTTCGGCTCCCTACCGAATCTTCCTCATGGCTCCGTTGCACAACATCCCCGCCGCTCCGACGTTTGAGAGCAAGCCAACTTCGTCGCTGATCGCGCCGAGGTTTTTTCGCATTGTGGTTGCAGCGCTCGGTTTTGTCTTCGCGTCATTTGTGCTCGCGCTGGTGGGGTCTTCCATAGCTGCGTCCCCTGCAAGTGCCCTGATCGAAGGTGTTGACGTCTCGAATTGGCAGGGGAACATCAATTGGCCAGCCGTTCCTAGTTCCCAGTTTCGCTTCGCGATTATCAAAGCTTCCGAAGGGACTACCTACACCGATCCGTACTTCCAGCGGAACTGGGAGGGCGCGGGCTCGCGTGGCATGTATCGCGGCGCTTACCACTTTGCCCGGCCGGCCGGATCCACTCTCGCTGAGATCGATGCAGACGCGCGGGCGGAGGCGTACTGGTTTGTTTCACGAATCGCTTCTGTGGGTGGAATGGGAGGTCCGATGGATCTCCCGGCTGTGCTTGATCTTGAGTATCCGGGGGATTGGAAATCCGGTGTGTCGCCGCCTGCATACAAGTGCTGGTATATGTCGCAAGCTCAACTTGCTCAATGGATGCGAACATGGTTGAGCACCGTTCATACGTTGACTGGCAAAGTTCCGATTCTCTATACGAATAGCGACTACTGGAACAGTTGCGACGGCGCTCCTGCGGATATCGCATCGACTTATCGCCTGTGGTTGGCAAGTTGGGGCGTATCGAATCCGTCGATTCCGCGACCATGGTCATCATGGACATTTTGGCAGGACGGTGGAGCCCCAGTTCCTGGTATCGGCTCGGCAATTGATCACAATTACTTCTGCTGCGACGAAAGATCTCTTCAGGCGCTAGCCGGGGGGAGTGGTGGCTCTCCATTCGGGATTTTGCACTCGATCTCTGTGCCGGAACCTACGTACGCAAACGTGTTTGGTTGGGCGATTGATCCCGATTCACGAGATCCGATTCCTGTTGACGTCTACGTCTACGGGCCCGATGGGAAGCCCGGCCTCGGCCGACGCCTTGACGCAAGTGGCGAGTTCCCTGGACTGGCAGCGGCCTATCCCGGCTTTGGCGGAGCTCACGCGTACTTCACGGCCATTCCCGTTCCGTTAGGCGCGAAACAGGTCTGCGCATTCGGAATCAACGTTGGTTCGGGCGGCAACTCCTTGTTGGGGTGTAAGTCGCTTGGTGGTGACCCGTTTGGCGTTATCGACAGTGCGCGAGCTGTCGGTCCCGGTCGTATTGAAGTTTCGGGTTGGGCGATCGATCCCAATGGGGCGACCTCCACGCAGGTGGTTGCCCGCATTAACGGCGTCGACACCGTCGTCACTGCGAATCAAGATCGTCCCGACCTCGGCAATCCAGGTGGGTTGGGAAATCTGCACGGGTACACCGCGACTGTTCAGGTGCCGACTGGCGGCAATGTCCAGGTTTGTATGGGCGCAGTGAATTCGATCGGGCCAGGGAGTTCGGCCTCGTTGGGATGTCGCACGGTCGCATTGCCGGGAGGTTCGCCTCTCGGTGTTGTCGACACCGCTGTTGGTGGAATCGGTTCTCTTTCGGTGACCGGTTGGGTCGTCG
>JBIIGP010000125.1:0-5815 GCA_044236415.1 Acidimicrobiales bacterium
TTTGGCCTCGGTGTCCACGCCGCCCGATCCGTTCGTAAGTGCCTCAGCAAGGTCAACGCGACCGGCCGCGATGAGTTGGTCCTGAAGGAGTGACTGATCGATGAAGAATTGGTTCCGTTCGTCCTGAGTCAGTGGATCCCATCCTCCGAGGAATTTCATGCTCGGGTCAGCTTTGAACTGAGTGATTTGGTCAGCGCTGACGATCCAAAGTGTGCCCACGGGTGCGCGGTTTGATTCGGAGCGCTGCGGGCCAAGGTGACTGATCATGTTCGACTCGGCAACAACTTGGATGCCAGCGCGCTCAAGTTGGAGCCGAAGTGCATCTCCGTAGTCGCCGCGGACCGAACCAGTGGTGACGATGAGGAGTGGTCCCGATCCCTGCAGGGCATCAAGCGTCTGTTGAAGGAAGCCGTCGAGGACGATGCCCGTCGATGGACTCGGTGGCGGAGTCGACGAAGTTGCCGAAATGATTGGGCCCGTCGCGGCCAACGTCACAACCGTGGCAACTACGGCGAGGAGTCCGGTTGCGATGCGTTGCATTGATTGGGTTGTGATTCGCTTACACAGCACTGACCACAAAACCCAGACGATGGAAAGCCACCACAGGCATGCGATGACCCACCACCATCGGACCACCCAATCGAAGAGCGGTCCGGTAACACGAGCAGTAGCGATCAAACCGCCGAGAGCGGTAGCGATTACAACGAGTTGCAAGCGAAGAGCGGCGAGTACTCGCATGCGAACGGCAAGCCACAGTGAACCTGCCATTGACAGGATCGGAACAACCAAGGCTGCAAGTCCTGAACCTAGGAGTGCGCCATCAAGGCCCGCGAGTTCACTGCGCCCGAGCCACGGTGCGGAGGGAAACCGCAATTGATCGGCTGCAACATGAAAAGCGGTGCCGAATCCGGCAGGGCTATCGCCGTTGGTGAGGAAGTAGTGAGCGATTGCTCCGAGGTTTCCGGTTCCGGCAACTTGGTCGAGGAGGACTGGAAGCCAGCAGCCAATGACCACTGCAGATGAGAGTCCCAGGACCCACCAACGTTGTTTGGTTGAAGTCGGCAGCAGAGTCTTGAACGATTTCCTGCGCCAAGCGATGGCGAAAACAGAAACCCCGAGCATTGCAAGCATCGGGAGATAGCCGATATGGCTCTGGAGTTCGAATGACACGAGGAACGCCAATGGTGGCCACATCCAGAAGTCGCCTTCAATGACCGACCAAACAAGGAAAACGGTGAGTGCGAGCGGAAGAAGTGTGATGAACGGATTCCAAGGGTCGCGGATCATTGCCGGGCCCATTGCGTGAACCAGGATCGCGGTCGCGGTCATGGTGAGGGCAACCAATGGCAGGCGGCCTCTTCGCCATGCGACGGCGCTGAGTGCTGCGACGGTCAATGCATTGAGCGTCGCAGCTGCGGCGAGTAGCGCTTCGGGCCTATCGCCAAAGAGGTGGTAGGGGAAGGCAAGGAGCCAGTACATCAGCGGACCAGGATGATTCCATCCGAATCGAGAGTAGGGACCCACTAGTGGTGTGTGCCGCCCAACGTCTTCGACCCGCATCGTCAGTACTGCCCAGTCACCACTTGGTCGCCAAACAAGTTCGAGGGCCGCTCGACCTGCATCAAGTAGTGGCCAGATCACAATTGCGGTGAGAATGGACGCAACGATGATGGACGCGATCGCCCACGGATCGCGCCACCACTGTGCGGCCGACTCGCTCGTCGTTTGGAAATCCGAATTGGGAGGGAGGATCGTTTGGGTCACGGCCATTCAAACGGTAGTGCCGGTGGATGCATCTTCCCGAGGCGGTGCCCCGGCAGCCTGTAGAAGAAGTTCGACTGCATCGATTTCGGGTGTCGCATTGGCGAGTGGTCCGGCTTCAAAGAGGAGGGTGCGCTGTAACACCCAAGAGAACTGCTGGGGATCAAGGCCAGATCGAAGTTCCCCTCTGGCAAATGCATCCTTGATTGCCGCGTCGAATGATGGTCTGGAGTCAAAGTCGATGAGTTCGTATCGGGGTTGTGCGGTGTGGCCGCTGAGAAGAAGCATCATGTTTTGTGCAATCACGGGGTTGCGTTGAATCTCATCGGTATTGATGTCAATGAATTCTCGAACAAGCGCAATGCCAGACAGGTCAGGGTCGACGGTCTGGTAGCGCTCATAGCAGTTGATGAACAGCAGGCACATCGCAATGCCCGGACGGGACCCGAACATCTGCTGAAGCGTGGACTCGGAATAGCCGGTGACAGCAGCGATCTCGGACATTGAGAGTTCGCCGAATCCGATTCGTGCGAGCAGTCGCCGAATTGCAATGGTGACTTCACGCATTGAAGTCTCGGCGATGGCCGCGGAACCTTGGTCACCGGCTGCCTCGTGATCGCGCAACTTCCCTGCTAATCCGACAGCGGGCCAACTATTGATCGAATCGACGATTTCATAAAGACCTCGGTTGTCCTCAGGTCTCCGCGTGAGGGTCACGAGTAGCGGGAGTAGCGCCAAGCCATACGCATCAGGCGAGAATGAATCAGGGTCCAAGCGGTAGCGAGCAGCAAGTCCTTCAAGCAGGGCACTGAAAATGACTTGCATCGTGGGCTCATCGATTGGCTCGCGTAGCTTCCTTCCCCAACGTTCGAGGCTGGTCAGAAACGGCGCGTACTGAGCAACTTCTGCGTTTCGGTAGAGGTCCTTGAGGATCGCAGCTATTTCTGGATCGTCTGCTTTCGACAGGAATGCCATTCGGAGCCCGAACGATTCGTCATTGACCGCGGCCTCAAAGTGGGCCCGGCAACTCTCAACAACTGCTAGTGGAAGGTCTGTGACCCCCGATTTGGGTCGGACGTCGACGGGAAGATTCGCCACGATCGACGGATAATTCATGGTGTCGAGGTCAATAAGGTGAGTGACGAGGTCGGCGACGTATTCCTCAGTCGAGGGCCAATAGGCATAGAACGTCGAACGGGTGACGTTGGCGACTGCTGCTATCCGAGCGACGGTGAAACCGTTGACCAGAACTGATGACGTGTGGTCAGCCCAAATGGCAATGCCGGCGTCCAAGATCTTGGACCTGGTCGCAGAGTGTCGCTCGTTCAGTTTGGTCATCAAGACACCCACCCCAACTGGTTGAACTAGACACCAATGTCTAGTTCAACGCACATCGCTGCTCATTGACGTATGGCGTGATGGTTGGAAATCTAGGTACAGAAAATGGGATCCGACATTCGCCACTGCGTGAATCGGTCTGAGCGGGCAGGCGAGCAATGGCAGGAAGAGCAGAGGGCACGGAAGGGTCTGGGTCAGACCTCGGCCAGTCGATAGCAGCCTCGGGTCCCTTTGCGCACCAGACCCTCAGTGCTTTTTGGGCGGGAGACTTCACCGCCCTCGACGAGTTGCTCTCCTCCGCACCGGCGTTTTCCGGGACTGGTCCTTGGCCTGACGAAATCGCGGCCCAAGTCGTCTTTCAGCGTTCACTCGGTGGGGTGCTTGCGTCGTTGCGCGGGAACCGTGACGATGCCGAAAGGGACTTCTTCGACGCCCTCGCTCTCAGTGGCGGCCAACCGGTCGATGAGGCCCGGGTCATTGCGTACTCACTGCGCGCAGCGTTCGCGAGCGACGGTGAGCCGGAACGAGCGTTGGATGATGTTGGGCGGGCTCGCCAACTTTCCTCGGCGGTCGGCAACAGCGAACTAGCCGCAGTTGCCTCGATTGGTGAAGGTTGGGCGCTTAGCGAGTTAGGACAGCTTGAGGAAGCTGCCAGTGTTCTTCAGGACGCCACGGAAAACTTGCCCGACAGCCTCGGTCGCTCTGTTGCGCAATTGCGCCTTGCGGAAGTTGAGTTGATGATGGGTGATCGCGCGTCGGCCCGTTCATCAGTGGACACCGCACGCGAGACCTTCCTCAAAGCAGAAGCGCGCTACTGGGGAGCTCGCGCAGTGCTTCTCACCGGGGCGATCGACCGAGACCGCGGTGGGCGCTGGCTCAAACTGGCCCGAGAACTCGCCCTTCCTGATCCGGCCTATGAACGGCTCTTTCTGCCCGAAGGCATGCTTTCGATTGAGCTGTCGGCGAAGAGTGCAGTGCGACGCGATGGGGTGCCAGTCGTGTTTCTGACTCGTCACGCCGAAGCAGCGGTGCGACTGCTCGCGATGTCCGGACCCGAGGGAATGAGCATTCAACGAATTGCTGACATCTTCTGGCCAGGTGTGCCGCCCGATCGCCAACGCGCTCGTCTGCGCACATTGCTTTGGCAAGCACGAAACTCGTTGGGCGCCGATGCGTGGCGTCTACAACGACAGCAAGACCTTGTCGCGCTCGATACAAGTGGTGTGGATGTTCACGGTTCGATTACCGCAACGGCCATAGCCGAAGAGTTTTCATCCCGCCGTTCGCCGTCTCGCTAGGAGACGTGCTGATCACACGTCGTCGGGGTCGTACTCGCCACGTTCGTAACGGCGGCGGCGGTTGATCTGTGCGGCAAAGGCCACAACGCAGACCACGGCAAGGATGGCGAAGATCGCGACGAGGATCATGTTCTCAGCCTAGGCGCAGTCATCATCAGGCAACGATCATGGTCGCAACGAACGCCCGATGATCTCTTTCATGATTTCGGTGGTGCCGCCGTAAATGGTTTGAATGCGCGTGTCGAGATAGGCCCGGGCGATCGGATATTCGAGCATGTAGCCGTACCCGCCGTGGAGTTGCACACAGGAATCAACAACGCGCTTTTGTAATTCGGTCGTCCACCATTTCGCCATCGCCGCTTCTTCTGCGGTGAGTTCCTTGGCGTTCAGCGCCTCGATGCAGCGATCGAGAAAGACCTCAGCGATTTCGATTTCGGTTGCGCACTCAGCGAGGACGAACCGAGAGTTCTGGAAGGCGGCGATGGGTTGACCAAAAGCGGTTCGATCATGGGTGTAGGCAAGTGTCCAGCGCAGAGCTTGGCGAGCGGCGGCAACAGCGCCGACGGCGATCGAGAGCCGTTCTTGCGGAAGGTTCTCGACCAGGTGCAGGAATCCCATTCCTTCGCTGCCCAAGAGGTTGGCGACTGGAACTCGTGCATCGGTGAAAAAGAGTTCAGCGGTGTCTTGAGCGTGGAGCCCCACCTTTTCAAGATTTCGACCACGCTCAAATCCGGGAGTGTCGCGTTCGATCACAAGGAGGCTCATGCCCTTATGTCGCTCTTTGGGATCGGTCTTCACCGCAACGATGACGAGATCTGCGTTGATCCCGTTGGTGATGAACGTCTTCGCTCCGTTCACGATGTAGTCGTCGCCATCGCGGATTGCCGATGTCGACATTGATGCAAGGTCAGAGCCAATGCCGGGTTCGGTCATGGCGATTGCGGTGATGAGATTGCCTGCGCAGATGCCGGGCAGCCATCGCTGTTTTTGTTCTTCAGTCGTCAGTGAAAGGAAGTAGGGGAGACACACGTCGTTGTGGAGTGTGATGCCGATTCCGGCCGGTGCTGCGCCGGCATAGGCAAATTCTTCACTGATGATTGCGTTGTAACAGAAGTCCTCAACTCCGCCGCCACCGAATTGCTCTGGGGCGTCAATGCCCAGGAAGCCGGCGCCACCAGCCGCGGTGAAGAGGTCTCGGTCGACAATGCCGTCGCGATCCCACCGTTCGAAATTCGGCGTTACCTCACGCTCGATGAACGTGCGGACCGATTGTCGAAACAGTTCGTGGTCTTCGGTGAAGATGGATCTACGCATGCGCAGAGCGTATGCGTTTGTGGCGAAATCTGTTGGGCTGATCCGCAAGTTTGCGGTCGGATCTGTGTACGATCAGGAGAGAACACGGGAGTCCGGGAGGCCGG
>JBIIGP010000126.1:0-5788 GCA_044236415.1 Acidimicrobiales bacterium
TACTCCCTCGGCCAACAAGATGGCCCGAAGCGTTTCTGCGATGCTGCTCTCTCGGTCGTGGCCTGCCGATGCACTGCACATCACCTGTGTCGACACACTCACAGGTGAACGTTGTGTCATCACGCGCGATGCCGGAGTTCGTATTGAACGCGCGGTTGCGGCGAGCAGCGCGGTTCCTGGCATCTTCAGTCCGCAGCTCATCGGGGATCGTCGTTGTATGGATGGGGGAGTCAGCGGATCCGGTACGCACCTCGACCTACTCGCCGGATGCGATCGCGCCGTCGTCCTGAGTCTTACGACAACTACTCCAGCTCCGATTGGGGCGATGACACAGGCGCCGGGGAACTTTGCCAAAGAGGTGTCGGCGCTTGAAGCCTCTGGCACAAAGGTGTTTCTGCGAAGCCCGGAAACAATGGACATCAACAAACTGATGGATCCCAAGTCGGTTCCCGAGGCCATTGCCATGGCGAAGCGTCAAGCGGCGGCCGATGCCGATGCGCTCCGAACGTTTATCGCCTAGATCATTTGCGCAGAGCCCTTTCTGTTGAGGCAGGATAAGGACATGGAACGGATTTCTCCTACACGAGCAGTCACCCAAGAAGAGATCGATACCTTTTGGCGCGACGGTGTTGTTTGTCTGAGGTCGATCCTTCCGATCGACCTTGTTGCTTCAATGGAAGCTCCTATCGAGGACGCGCTGTCGGGTACCGCAATGGCCAATCTCTCCGAGATGGCCGACGCCCTTGAATCCGGCGGCATTGCCCGTCTTGTTGATGACTCCGTCGCTTCATCCGGTGCGCCTCGCGGTCAGTTCAAAGCAGGCACCGATCACTGGCTGATTCAAGATGAGTTCAAGGCATTCGCACTTCGATCTCCGCTTCCTGAAATCGTTGCGTCACTTCTTCAAAGCGATGAGGTGCGTCTCTATGAAGACAGTGTGTTGGTAAAGGAACCCGGAACGCAGGAGAAGACCGGATTCCACCAGGACATGGCGTATTTCCATCTTGACGGCGATCTCGTTTGCACGACGTGGGTCCCACTCGATGTTGTCACTGCTGAAATGGGAGCAGTTCGATTCGTGGCTGGTTCTCATCTCGACGCCACCAAGTATCGACCGAGCATGTTCGTTTCAGAACTCGCGATTCCCGGAACTGAAGGTGCAGAGGTTCCCGATTACGACAAGCAAGTGGGCGAGGCGCGAATCATCAGTTTCGACACCGCACCCGGCGACCTCACCGTTCATCATGCGCGCACGATTCATGCCGCGAGTGGAAATCTGAGCCGTACTCAGCGCCGCCGGGCGATCAGCGTTCGCTACACAGGTGACAACACGCGCTTCAAGGTTGTGGCCGGTTCACCCATGAAGGAACATCACAGTTCACTCATCGAGGGCGAGCTTTTGAACGATGCCTGTCCTCTTGCCTGGCCCTAGGTTCGATGAGATCGCCGGCTAGGCCGGCACGGTTGCGTACACATCAAGGAGGTAGGTGCTGATCAGTGCCAGCATCGCGAGCGCATGGACGAATGTGGCTCTACGTCCCTTGATGAAGAGTCCGAGTAACGCACCGACAAAAATCAAGATGCGATAAACGAGATCAGCGTCGAAAGGGATTGATTCTCCGGCGACGAGTTCGCGTAGAAGGCTGATGACTGGAAGCGCTGCGAGGATCAAGAAGAACACATTGCGCTGAGATTCGAATTCAGTGAATTGATCGACGTCGGGTTCCACCGTGGGCTTCGAAAGAGTTGCCAAAACCATTGCCCCAAACGGGAGCAAAAGGAAAAGCAGGAACTGCCCAACTCCCATCGCATCTTTGGAAACCGCAAGCGATGCAATCCAGAACTCGATCAGGAGCACGATCAGGAATAACTGCCACACGATGACCGTGGGGCTCGGTCGAACAATCCGGCGGTCACGAAGTGAGTGAGCGAGATACTCGAGTGGGGACCAGACCGCGGCCCCAGCAAGAATTCCAACAAAAAACCAGAGATGCTCCATCGGCACAGTTTGCCGAGTGCCGGTGGTCCCAATGGTGATCTGGCGAATACATCGAAGGATCGATTAGCGAACAGGCGTCAGCGAGGACAACTGCCACTCGCCATCTTCTTTGTAGGTGATTTCCCCTACGGGTGAATCGGTCCGCAAGTTGATGTGCCGTTCCATCCGAACAAGAAGCATGTCTTGCAGGGAATACCAATAATCGATAGTGGTCGTACCCTTTTGCGGGCCGGAGAGGAGGTCAGTCTCGCGGTAGTGAAAGGTCGGAGTAGCGACCGAATTGATGTCGAGAGACTCAGCGCCGAGCGATTCGAAGGTGACGGCAGAGGTGGTAGTTCCGCCAATGCTGTCGCTAGTTCCCGTGCAGGTAGAGGTCGAAACTTCCTCACGACGCTCACCCATCTTGATGATCTCGCCGGGAGGAGAGCAGATGAATTTAGAGATGTTGGTGATCGACGCTGCTCCGAGATCCCAGCTGGTTGTCGTTTGATTGCTGTGTTCGGTGAGGACGCCATTGTCGATGCAATAGTTCCAACGCTGTTGGAAGGCAGTATTGAAATCCACTGTCGTTGTCCAGCAGTTGTCGCCTTGGTGGGTCACGGTCACGGGAGCAAAGGTTCCGTAGTTCTGACTTGTCGGCGGAAAACTGATTGAAGCTTTTCCGGAAGCGTCAGATTGATACACCCCGGCAGGCGGGCGGACAACAACCGCACCGATGGATTCAATTACCGAGGGATCGCCTTCGCGAAAGGCCTGAAGTGCGTCATCGAAAGACTTCGTGCCGGGATTGTCACGAAAGACGAACATCGAAACAAGCACGATGATCGGAACGATGATGAGAGTCGCAACAATGGATACAGAAATGACGATCCACCGCAACGAATGTCGCGAAACGGACATTGCACCCCCCGGTCCAGTGGCCCGGGTTTCAATCTACGACGGTGCGGTGGCTGCGTACAGGGCAGAGCGATTGGTGGAGAAGTTAAGAAGCCTGAACGGCTGCCGAAACGGCGGCGACTGCATTGAATGCTCGTCGAAGTGCGGCGACTTCATCCTCAGCAAGTCCGAGGTCAATAACTTCAGTCCAGCCTTGTGAACCGAGTCGGACCGGAACTCCGCCAACGCCGGCGAGTTCCAGGTAGTCGTTGTCGAGCATCACCTGGAGCGGGAGCACCGTGGGATCTCCGTTGACGACTGTGTCAATGATGTCGGCGACCGAATGTGCGGTAACGATTTCGGTGGTGTGTCCTGCGGTGGTGTGAACAAGGAATGGTTTCACCGCGGCACGAATCTCAGGTGGTAGCTGCGCTGCATGTGCGAATGCGCCATGCACATCGCGGTTGGCAACGATTGAAAGAAGTTCGCCTCGATGGGCGAGTATTTCCTCGGGGAGTTGTTCGAGCGAGCGGCCATTTCGCTGCTCGGCAATCCATGAGGCCAACACATCGGAGGAAATTCCGTCGACGGCAACCTGACTCCATGCGGGGATGAGGTTGTCTCCGTGCTGCCCGAGCATCACCGCATTCACATCGGTGCGGCGGACTCCAAGAGAATCAGCGATTTCACGGCGAAAGCGGATGGAGTCGGAGTACGCGCCTGCTCCTACAACCAGGTGGCGGTCGATTACGCGAGAGAAAACTTCAACACCCAGTTCAACCGGATTGGACTGAACAATGACAAGTGGAGGAGTGCTATCTCGCCGTGCGAGTTCCTCAGCAAACGCAGTAAAGATCCGCAGGTTGGTTCGGGCCAGTGCAACGCGGTCGACGTTCTGTGTCGGATCAGTGGGAACAGTGGACCCAGCCAGCATCACAAGGATGTCAGCATCGAGTTGTTCCGGCTGATCGATGAGTTCGATCGTTGGGGCGGTGTCTGCAAACGCGTCTCGCAGATCAGCGCGAAGACCATGAGTTTCGTATTCGCTTGCGCCACCGTGGTGGGCCACGAGTTGAAGCCGGGCTTCAGGCGAGAGAATTTCTCGATCAAGAAGTTGCACTGCTAACTGCCGACCACAGGATCCAGCAGCGCCGACGATGGCGACGTTCTTGCGACTGCTCATGAAATGCGTTCCGATCCTTCGATTCGGTAGTCGGTCACCTGGGTGTCGTCGGTACCGAGGTCAGAGAAGTTGTCATAGGACCGCGCGGCCATGAACTCTCGCCATGCAAACGGCCGATAGCGCGGGCCCGATGTTGAGAGTTCGGGGACGGGTTCGATGATTGACTCACGCGGCGGATTGCCAAAGTACGGGATTGAGAATCGACGATGTTTCGTCATCGGGACAACGCGATGAATCGCAGCGCGATAGAGGTCATTGGTCCAGGCCTGTGTGCAATCTCCAAGATTGACCACAATCGTTCCTGGTTCGGGCGGGACATCAATCCAGTTGCCATCAGATGCGAGCGCCTGAAGGCCGCCGGTGTCGTCTTGAAGGAGAAGTGTGAGAGTGCCGGGATCGGTGTGATGGCCAAGTGCAACCTCACCAAGGTCGGCAAGTCCATCTCGTTCATCGTCAGGGACGGGATCGCCGACCGTATAGAGGTTGAGACGAACGGTGCTTCCTTGGCGCGCACATGTGAGAGCACTGCTTGAGGAAGGGCCAAGATTGAGGATCGAATGGAGCAGCACCGTCGTCCGATGAGCAAGGTCGCTCATCGCCTCGAAGTGCTGAACCATTGCGTCGCGAAAGCCTGGGAGTTCTGGCCAGCGGTTCATGGCCTCGCCGACAGAAGGGTCAACGAAGTCGAAGACCTCTTTGTGGTCCCGAACTCGTTTGGTGAGTTCCCGATCAAACCAGCCGAGGGGGTTCTGTTCGGTGCGCCGAATTGCAGTACGGGTTGACCGGGGAGCGTCGAAGAATCGCTCGGTCTCGGTCCATGTGTTGGCGATGACCGAATCAAGACCGTGGCCAACAAGGAGGAAGAATCCGTGGTCACGACACGCAGCGTCGAGATCCTCTCGTGCAGTGGCACTGGGGTTGGAAATGTCAACGATTGGAACAGCGGGCATGTCCCATTGTGGCCCGCCGCTCGTAGCTGCGCCTGACCCGACTCAGTGCAGTCGTCCTAGGCTTAGTGAATGGGTGTTCCTCTTGCGATTCTTGATCTCGCCATCATCGGTTCTGGAGATTCTGTTGCCGATGGGCTCAACGCATGTGTTGAGGTAGCGAAGACCGCAGAAGCGAGTGGCTATAGCCGGGTTTGGTACGCCGAACATCACAACATGGACGCAGTTGCTTCGTCGGCAACGGCGGTCCTCATCGCCCACGTGGCAGCAAACACTGAGTCAATCCGTTTGGGTTCGGGCGGCATCATGCTCCCGAATCACTCGCCGCTCACCATTGCTGAACAATTCGGCACGCTTGCGACGTTGCATCCCAATCGAATCGATCTCGGATTGGGTCGTGCTCCAGGAACCGATCAGGTCACCGTGCAAGCGCTTCGTCGTGACCCGCGCGCATCGGAGTATTTCCCCCAAGATGTACTTGAGCTTCAAGCATTCCTCGGTGATACGACCCGAGTTCCGGGCGTTCATGCGACCCCAGGCCGCGGAACACACATCCCCATCTACATTCTCGGCTCATCGCTTTTTGGTGCCGAACTGGCTGCAGTCCTTGGTTTGCCATTCGGATTCGCTTCGCATTTCGCTCCGCATCAACTGCGTGAAGCGGTTGCGTTGTATCGATCAAACTTCCGTCCGTCCGAGCAACTCGACCATCCGCATGTCATTGCTGGCGTGAACGTGATCGCTTCTGATTCTGAGGACGACGCGCAGTCGCAATTCACCACG
>JBIIGP010000127.1:0-5774 GCA_044236415.1 Acidimicrobiales bacterium
GACCATTCCGGGGTCCAACACCGTGTCGCTGGCTTCTGTCGAAGTTGGCGAGGGCAATGGAGATGGCTCTGAAGGCGTGGTGACTGGAACTGTCGTTGGCACGTACCTACACGGACCAGCACTCGCGCGCAATCCCCGCCTCGCTGATGCTCTGCTCGAATGGATTGTCGGACCGGCCGCTATGTCACCGCTTGACGACAGCGACATCAACGCACTTCGTGCCGAACGAATTCACGCAGCGAAAGAGCACGAACTCGCTCCGCGTCGCTCATGGCGCGACATCCTGAGGCGGTCATGACAACTGAACTCACCCGTCCCCGGCGGTCTTTGCGATCAGTGACCCAGTCAGTTCTTCTCTCGTTTTCACTTCTACTTCTCGTTCTCGCAGATGTCCTCGCCTTCAATCAGTTCGCAACACAGTCGGCCACCGACGCGATTCTCCAAATCGTTGTCTTTGCCGTGGGCGGGGCAGGACTCTTTGAGTTCCTCCGCCGGGTGTTGTGTTGCACCTCTACTGCCGGCCGTTGGTCTGCAATCGTCCCCGGAGTGCTGAGCGGCGGCGCATTCATTGCATGGCGCATTCATGCACCCGTGGGCTGGCTCGTCATGATCACGATTGCCTCTGCTGCCTTCCTCGGCACCATCGCTGTTCGTTCTCTCTGGGGCCCCGAGAGCCACAAGGTCTCGGAATCTGCCCAACTCGTGGGGCTCTTATGTCTCGCCCAGACAATTGTTCTTGTCTATGTCGCCACCCTCGCCGCGGTCGACGCCAGCTCCGTGCTCTTCACTTGAGTCAGGCACAGACCGACTCTCAATCAGGCAGTAGTACCGAGTGCTGAACGGGCGCAAAATGGTCACGAACGCCTATCGTGTCGCCATGACACTCAACGTTGGAGACCCCATCCCTTCCGTCGATCTCTTCGTCATGGGCGCAGCCGGACCTGAAAAGGTCAACACCGCCGATGTCCTCGGATCAGGAAAAGTTGTTCTATTCGCCGTGCCCGGAGCATTCACGCCCGGCTGTTCAAAGGTTCACCTTCCTGGGTTCGTCCAGCAAGCCGGCGAACTCACGGGCAAGGGCGTCGACCGCATCGCTTGTCTCTCCGTCAATGACGCGTTCGTCATGGGAGCCTGGGGCGATGACCAGCAAGTTGGCGACTCAATCACAATGCTTGCCGACGGCAACGGCGAATTCACTCAAGCCATGGGCCTCGTGATGGACGGCACCGGTTTCGGACTTGGTGTTCGGTCAAAGCGTTACGCCGCGATCATCGAAGACGGAGTCATCACCAACATCGACGTCGATGAAAACGGTGGTGTTGAAGTCAGTTCATGTTCCGCAGTCATCGGGCGCCTCTAACCCTTTCCTGCTGTAAATCATCCTCGCAGTACTCACTCAGGCCTGGGCTCCACCCAGACCTGAGTTGCGTTTTTGCTTAGAGCGAACGGCCAGCGAGGTAACCAGTGCGAACAGCGCCTTCGATGTAGCCAACCGCAACAGCATCACCGACCACCTGCACTTCGAATCCATCTGCGATGAGCTGTTCGGCAATCGAATGGTCGGTGTGGACACCGCTGGCGATGACAACAGCATCGGCACGCACAGTATGAGTATCTTCACCGATGCGATAGGAAACATCGCTCTGCGTGATCGACACGAGTTCTGCACCGGTGATGAACTCGACACCATGATTGCGAGCCTCGTGAACGGCACGAGCCCGGCGGGGGTGGGCCATTTCGAGACCAAGTTTCTCGCCCGCTTCAAGGACAGTGACGCTGCGGCCTCGTTCGGCAAGGTATTCGGCAAGTTCAACGCCGACGAGCCCGCCACCAACTACGACAACGCGCTTGCCGATGGGCATCCACCGCTTTGACATGGACCTCACCCGATCCATATTCGACATCAAGCCAAGCGAGCGGCCGATCGAAACGATGAGTCGGCGGTGGATCGGAAGCCGAGCCGCAGCCGCCGGATCGTCTCCAGTCAGCAGTGCACGCAGATCGTCGCCCGAGAAAACATGCGGCAAGGTTGAGCCCGTTACATCCGGACGCTCGCGTCGCGCACCTGTCGCGACAATGACCACATCGGCGTTGAGTTCTCGCAACAGTGTTGCCGTCACGGGAGTTGAGGTACGGATGTCGACATCGAGTCGAGAGATCTCGGTCGTGAGGTAACGAACGAATTGCGCGTTCATTGGGGTCGTAAGAGAAGAGAACCGTGCTGTGCCGCCGAGATGCGGAGATTTCTCTAGCAATGTCACCGAGTGACCGCGAATCGCAGCAACCCGCGCTGCCTCCATGCCTCCTGGGCCGCCGCCAACGACGACGACGCGGCGACGGACCTCGGCCGGTGTCAGTGGACCTTCCTCGTAATGACCAAGTTCAGCGTTAATTGCGCAGATCGGAGCTCCGTCCCAAAAGTTCTGCGCCACGCAGACATAGCAATTGATGCAGGTGCGGACTCGTTCTGGAGTACCTGAAAGCAACTTCGCCGGCAGTTCAGGATCGGCGAGAAGCTGTCGGCCCATCGAAACGAAATCGCAGTCGCCGTTTTTCAGGTGGGTCTCAGCGGCATCGGGGAGGATGCGGCCTACAGCAATCACTGGAATCGACACGGCCATCTTTACGACTGCCGCAAGGCCCACGTACTGATCGGGCTGCCACGGAAGTGGACCATTCGTAAATCCGATGCCCATCGAGTTGGGACCAGAAGCCGAAACGTGAATCGCGTCGGCACCTGCAGATTCCGCAAGAACCGCGTACTCAGCACAGAGTTCGGGAGTGATACCACCATCGACATATTCGCGGCCATCAAGCCGGACGATGATCCCGAAGTCAGAGCCGCATCGCGTACGAATTGCCGTGATGATTTCGACGAGCAACCTGGCTCGATTTTCTACCGAGCCGCCGTACTCATCGTCGCGAACGTTGTAGTGGGGCGAAAGAAATGTTGAGATCAGGTACCCGTGCGCGGCGTGGATTTCAATGCCATCCAAGCCCGCCTTCTTGACCCGCTCCGATGCGTCGGCGAACTGGTCGATCACCCAAACAATGTCGTCAGCGGTAGCGGCTCGTTGCTTCCCACGTTTGCCACCTGTGAGGCCCGCCATCTTCATGAGCTCGTCCATCGTGATTGCGCTCATATCTGATTCATCGTCGGGAAGCGGTACCGAAGGAACGAGCTGTTCACGATCCTGCATTGCGTCGACGCCTGCAGTCTTCCCATGGTGACAAATCTGCACAACCATTTTCGAGCCATGACGATGCACCGAATCAGCAAGTCGCGACAGGCCTGGAATGAATCGATCGTCGGAGAGCGCTGGCTGATGCAACGAGGTCGCACCGACGGGCCATGCCACTGCCGAAGTCTCGAGAATGAGGAGCCCCACTCCCCCACGAGCTCGTGCCTCGTAGTGAGCGATATTGAGATCGGTGATGGCGCCGTCGTCACAACTGTTTTGATCCATCGCCGGCAGCACGATGCGATTCCGAGTGTTGATCGGACCGATGCGGCCCTGCGTCAGAAGCTTGGGATGTGGCACGTGGAGATCCTACGACCCTCCCCTTGACCGAATGGCCCTAAACGCGCCGGTGCCCCGCCGAAGCGGGGCACCGGGTAGAACTCGCTCACAGCGCTTTAGCGCTGCAACGGGATCAGCTAACGACCTTGCCCTTGAGCTTGTCGAATTCGGCCTGATCGATGACGCCACGATCCTTGAGGTCGGCGAGACGATGAAGTTCGTCGGCCGGGGTGGTGCCTGCTGCATTGCGGATGTAGTTCTGCATTGCTGCGTCCTGAGCCTTTGCGGCTTCGATCGCGTGCTGGTTCATCTTGCCGCCGCGAACGATGAGGTACGCAAGCACACCGAGCAACGGAACGATAAAGATCGCTACGACCCAAATGGCCTTATGGACGCCACCCATGTCTGGGCTGCGGAAGATGTCAATGAAGACACTGATCGCCAACCAGATCCAGATGAAGAAACAGGTGAAGTAAAGCATGGCCAAGACCGCTTCACCTAGACCCCAAGTCGCTGCAAACATTTCTGCCTCCTGTGTGCCACGGATGACACGTCGAACTGCGCGAGACGGTCTCTCGCGACGTGCAGAGACTAGCGATTACTGACGCGTTCGTGACGCATACGAACGTTTTTTGTTCTCTCAGTGGTTCAAGGCGTTATCGCCGTCCGAGAGACTGGCTCCGGGGCCAACTGCCGCCGGAACAGCGCGCGCTGGAGAGCGTCGAGCAAAACGTCTCGGGTTTCACGCGGGTCGATCAACTCATCGAACCCCAGCGATGCCGCAGAACGATAGGAAGCCTGAAGTTCGGCATCACGAAGCATCGCCGCTTCGTCCTCGTCGGCATTCGTGGCTCGACTCATAGCGCTTGCCCCCATGGCTCCGAGGGTTGCACCCGGATAGGCAAACGTTGCCGATTGATTATCGAACCCAACCAGTGTCATGACCATCGAACCAAAGCCATACGCCTTGCGCAGGGTGAGGTGAAGTTTTGGACTCGATGCCTGCGTTTGTGCCGCAAACATCCGAGCGCCAGAACGAAGCACACCAGCGCGTTCCGATTCGCTTCCCGGCAACATCCCCGGGTTGTCAGCGAGGAAGACCAGGGGAAGGTGGAACGAATCGGCGACCATGATGAAATGCGCGGCCTTGTCGGCAGCATCTGCGTCGATGGAACCAGCCATCACTGTCGGCTGGTTCGCAATGACAGCAACTGATTCCCCGCCAAGCCGAGCGAGCCCACAAATCATTGACGGACCAAATCCGGGCTGCACCTCGAACCACGACCCATCGTCGACCACGACGTCGAGCACGGCGCGCATGTCATAGGCCCGACGAGAGTCGCTCGGAATCAGCGAAAGGAGTTCGTTTGTCGCTCGAAATCCTTGGTCATTGCTCTGCTCTGCGGGGAGATGTGGTGCATAACCCCAAGCACTCGATGGGAAGAACGACAAATACACGCGCAACATGTCGAGCGCGGTTTCGTCGTCGGGCGCGACGTTGTGGATGAGCCCGCTCGGCACTGCAACCGACGGGCCTCCGAGGTCTTCTTTCGTTACGTCTTCGCCGAGTGATTCACGCACGACGGGAGGGCCGGCAGTAAAGACCGCTGCATCGGCAGTCATGACACTGAAGTCCGACATCGGAACAATGAGCGCGCCATGACCAGCCGACGGGCCCATCACCGCGCTCAACACCGGCACCTTGCCCGAACACTTCGCTTGAATGAGTAGATCGGTCGGTGCGCGACCGCCGCCTCCGCCGCCACGATGACCTGCGCCCTCAAGCAACATGATGAGCGGAATGCGTTCGGCAAGTGCAAGTTCAGCAATTCGGTAACGCTTGGACGAACTCCCGGGACCAATCGAACCGGCCAACACCGTGAAATCCTCGGCGCCGATCATGACGGGACGACCATCAATGCGGCCAGCCCCAGCAACAATGCCGTCGCTCGGCACGTCACCAACCAGAGTGCCAAGTTCACGAAATGACCCTGGATCGAGCAGATAGTCGATACGCCCGCGGGCATCGAGTTGCCCCTTCGCGTGCTTTTTCGTGAGGCGCTCTTCGCCGCCCATCGCCCGAGCTGCTGCCCGGCGCTGCGCGAGATCGTCAAGCGCCGGCCCCCAACCTCCGGGAACCTCGGATGAATGTGAATTGTCGCTCTGACTCACGGGATCTCCAACTGCCATTCGACCTAGGCCGGGACGGTCGCGTCTCCGGCAGACAAGAAGCGTATGGCCCCAGTCGGCCCC
>JBIIGP010000128.1:0-5717 GCA_044236415.1 Acidimicrobiales bacterium
TGGGAACCGCGCAACGGCGAGGTTCAGACGTGGACGTACGCCAAGTTCTGGGAAGAGGTGCGCCGCTTGGCGGCAGGCCTCCAGCGCAACGGAATACAAAAGGGCGACAAGGTCATCATCCACTCCGACAACAGTCCCGAGATGGTGCTGGCCTGGTACGCATGCGCAACAGTTGGCGCCGCCGGCGTCACGACTAATACGCGTTCGGTTGCTGCGGAACTCACATACTTCATTGATCACACGAAGGCGGTTGCAGCGATCACGCAACCGCAGTACGCCGCTGTTGTTGCAGCGAGTGGTCCGAAGCTCAAGTGGATCGCTGTCACGGCAGATAACTCGGGCGAGGCCGCAACGGCAGAGCAGGCAGTTCCGGGTCTTCTTTCGTTTGATGACCTCTTTGCTGACATCGAGGAATTCATTCCTCGTCCCGCCGAGCCGATGCTTCCGGTGGGAATCATGTTCACCTCTGGAACGACGTCACGCCCCAAGGCGGTCGTTCATACCCACGCCAACACCCTTTGGGGAACCCGAGTTGGCCCAGACAACATCGGGGCCGATCCCGATTCGGTGTATTTGATCTTCCTTCCGTTCTTCCATGTGAACGCACAGTCGTGGTCAATGTGGTCGATCCTTGGCGTCGGTGGCACGGTCGTGTTGCAACCGAAGTTCTCCTCGAGTCGCTTCTGGGAAGTCGTCGTGAAGCACAGCGTCTCGCATATCTCGTTGATTCCGTTCGTTTACCTCGCCGTCCAAGGGCAACCGATTCCCGAGAACAAACTCAAGGCTGCGGTCTTCGGCGCAATTGCTCCTCCGCTCGAAAACCTCATCGGGTGCCGCGTTCTTGCCGCATATGGCATGACCGAGACGGTGACTCACGCGACTCGTTCCGGTTTGCATGGCGACATACCCCCGGGCTCGCTCGGAAAGGCGACACCAGGGTACGAATCGCTCATCGTTGATCCCGAAACCGGCGAGGTTCTCGACGACGGCCGAGTGGGCGAACTTTGGTTGCGCGGTACGCGCGGAATTCAGTTGTTCCTTGAGTACTACGACAACGCCGACGCGAACGAGAAGAGCTTCACCGACGACGGCTGGTTCAAAACTGGCGACATGGTGCGAATGGGTGATGGGGGAGCGATCTTCTATACCGAGCGCGACAAAGACATGCTCAAGGTCGGCGGCGAGAACGTGTCGTCGAAAGAGGTCGAGGATCTCTGCCGCACAGTGCCGGGTGTCGGCGACGTTGCCGTCGTCGGTCGCTCGCATCCGATGCTCGATGTCGTTCCCGTTGCGTTCATCATTAAGGGCGCCAACGCTCCAGACGACGCGGAACTCGAGGCTGCGATCCTCGAGCTTTGCCAGAAGAACCTTTCTGATTTCAAAGTTCCTCGCGCTGCATATTTCGTCGACGATTTCCCACGCGCAACGTTGGAGAAGATCGCGAAGAACCAGTTACGAGACATCGCCGACGCGATGCCAGAACCGTTTTAAGGGGAGACCATGACTCTTACGCCATTCGATGAATTTCCTATCCATCAGGTTCCGAAGCCCATCGCGCTTTCGGGCACCACAGATCGGAATGCCTATGGGCGGTATTGGTTTGGGGCAACGCACCGCGATGGCGAGTTCCAGATCGAAATCGCGTTCGGTCGTTACAACAACCTTCAGGTTCAAGACACATCGGTCTCGATTTCACGCAACGGATCGCAGCATGCCTTCCACGCTTCGCGCCGCGCATCGGATGATCCGACCGAACTCACGATTGGTCCGGCAACTCTTGAGATCATCGAACCGTTTCGCCAACTGCGGTATTCGGTAGCACCCAACGAAACCGGAATCACTTGCGATATGCGTTGGCGTTCTCGTGTCGGGGCATTGCTTGAAGATCACACGGTGATGACAGACGGTCCTCACACAATCCTCGACATGGCCCGCTACATGCAGTTCGGTACGTGGGAAGGCTTTGTTGATGTCGACGGGGACCGCACAGAATTCACCCATGACGAGGTCGTTGGTATTCGCGATCGATCTTGGGGGGTTCGTCCCGTTGGGGCTCCTGCTCCGGGAAAGCCCTCAAGCGGTCCGCCTAATGCATGGTTGTGGTCACCGATTCACTTCGAGGATGAATGTGTCGTTGCCGGCTGGTTCCAGAGTCCCGGAGGCATCTTCTGGCGTCCCGATGGTCACCGCATCGACGTCATTGATCCTGTTCCGGCCAGCGTCACACTCGACGACGCTTCGGTGCGTCGATTCGATCCAGTCGGCCAACGGTTGCAATTTCAGTCAGGCACGCGTTGGGTGTCGCATGCTGAAATCGATCTCTTGGGTGATGGGGGCGAAGAAATCGTTCTCGAATTGGAACCGGTCTCGCGTTTCGACATGCGAGCCCTCGGGTACATGAATCCTGAATGGGGTCATGGGGTGTGGCACGGAGAACTCGAACTCGGTCGTGAAGACTGGAACTTCGACGAGGTCAGTCCGCAGGATCCGACCCACCAGCATGTTCATCACATTGTTCGCGCTCGTATGGGCGACAAAGTCGGCATCGGAATCTTTGAGCAGATCATCTTCGGACCGCATACGCAGTTCGGGTTCAACGACATTCTCGATGGCGCACCCTGAATGAGTGCCGGGGACGTATCGCTTGTCGGCGTCTACGACGCTGACGGAACGTTCGCCGGTGAGGTTCGTTACTGGGTTGGAGCTCGCCTGGGCCGCTCCCACTGTTCGCTTTGCGAAATCACTCACGGATTGTTCCGAGAGAAATCTGAATGGCGAGAGTGTCGCGAATCAATGAATGTCGAGTTCGTCACGTTTCATCGCGACGACGCACCGCGTGATGTGCTTGACGCCTGCGACCACCGACTGCCGGCAGTGGTGGCTCGAAGTGGTGATGATTTGTTGGTGGTCTTGAGCTCCGAGGAACTTGAGGCACTTGGCGGAGATGTCACAAGTTTCGAGGCAGCACTCAAGCGATCGTGTGCGTCAAAGGGAATAGCCTTCGCTTGACGCGCCGTTTCGTTAAGCGTTCAAGAATGCGACGAGCATGAAGACAGCGATTGCTCCACGTCCTGTCCACGCCGCGGTGCGAAACCAGTTGGTCGCGATGAGTCGATCAAGAAGTGCGCGATCGGCTCCGGCTTCAAGTCGACCGTGGGTTGGTGCGCTGACAAACGCGGTGACGCCAATTGCAATCGCCTCAAGGATCCCGCCGAGCAATGTTGCCCAGAACGGCACGCCATCAGGTCGCGCAAAGAAAACTGCAAGGACACAAAGGCCTTCAACGGCCATGAGTGGACCAACAACAAACGAGATCAGCCGAGTGTGTTGCTTCTCGTAGGCAATAAATGCGTCATCAGGAATAGACCGCATCAGCGGGTAGTGCACGAGTTGGATGGTCCAGATCACGCCGAACATTCCAACTGATCCGACTACCTGGGCGATGAGCACGGCTGTTGCAAGGTTTCCGCTCATAACGTCACCTCAGCGATCACTGCATAGTGGTCGGACGGTTGAACATCGTCGATTGGTGTGAGGCCTATGAGTTCACAGGATTGGAAAGATCCACAATTCCGTCGGCGTGGAAATGTTGTCGTGATGTAGTCAAGGCGGCGGTTTGGGTGGACAGCTCGACGAGGCACGAGTGGATTGGCCGATGACCAAGTGTCACCCCGGCTTACGTTTCCGCACGCATCCCACGCATCGACCAGAACAAAGCCGGGAACGAAAGGAGTCGACGCCCCAGTGGCTTGACGGATCTCATCTGACCACGGGACGGCGTTGAAGTCGCCGGCGACGATGGCGGGCAGTTCGTCTCGCCATGCCCCACTCGGGCTGATCGCATCAGAAACTTCGGCGAGAAGGTGGGCCATTTGGGCAGATCTCGTAAGCGTCCGATCGAGACCATGCTCAAGATGCGTGCCGGCGGCAAGAAAGGGTCCTCCGTTTTCGTCTGGTCTGTCGACGGACGCGATGAGTACGTGACGCCAGGTCGAAGCGGCGTTTTCGTCGCGGAGGGGAATCGCCCTGAGGATTCGACTTGGCCAACGAGTCAAGATCGCATTGACAACCCAGTAGGGCGCTTGTGGGTACCTATCGAATCCAGCAAGTTCGAATGCAGTCACTGCGAACAGTCCGAGTCGCTCTGCAAGTAGGTGTGCCTGAGTTGTTCCGTCCGGTTCAACCCAGGATTCCTGGAGCATCACGACATCAGGTTGTGCCTCATCCAGGACTGCCTCAATCGCGTGATGTCGTGCCTCCCACTGGCCGACTCGACCTTGAAGGTTCCATGTCATGACGCGCACGCTGCCATCCTGCCCGACGCGGCGGCTTGGTGTGTTGTTGAAGCAGGGGTTGTCTGCTCATGGCAGGATTCGGCCATGACAGAGTTCAACTATCCGCAGCCTGCTCCCATCGGGGATTGGAGTCGACTCCTTGAAGGTCGGGTTGCCGTTATCACCGGAGGCGGTACCGGCATCGGCGGTTCGATCTCTCGGCTGTTCGCTCAGCATGGGGCGATTGTCGAAATCATCGATATCGATTCATCGGTTGCGAGCGAAGCTGTCGCTGACATCAAGGCTGAAGGTGGAGTTGCACGAGCGCATATTGCCGATTGTCGAGACTGGGAACAGTTGCAAGGGGTGGCAACTGCAATCCTTTCTGATCACCCGCATGTGCAGGTTCTCGTAAACAACGTTGGCGATTACCGGCCGCTTGAACGATTCCGAAAGTCATCGCCAGATTCATGGAAAGCGATGTACGACATCAATTTCTTCGCGATGGTCGCATCTACGAAGTGCTTCATCGAATCGATGATCGCTGGTGGCGGTGGATCAATCGTCAATGTGCATTCAGTCGAAGGCATGCGCGGATATCCCGGCGACCCCATCTACGGGGCAATGAAGGCCGCCAGTGCAAAGTTCAGCACCGACCTTGCGCTCTCGATGGGTCGCAACGGAATCCGCGTGAACGGGATTGGACCCGATCTCACCCAAACGCCACAGGTCGATTACGTCTCTACCTCCGCTGGCTCGGAGCATTTGTGGGAGGCGTGGGCGCCGGTCGGGCGGTTGGGTTGGCCAGAGGACCAAGCTCGGGTCGCCCTTTTTCTCGCCTCGGACCTTTCGGCCTATGTGACAGGACACAACATTCCGGTTGATGGCGGAACCAAGGCCGGGGGCGGCTGGTTCTATTCGCCAGCCGAAGAGCGATTCACGAATCGCCCCAAGGGTCTCTGAGGCTCTGGACGGTCGGAAAATTGATTTGCCCCGATCTCACACGGGCGCTCTTGTGTCACCTATGATTGAGTCAACACATACCGCCCCTCGGGGTTCGTCAGTGCCCACATAGGGCCAATTCACCACAGGAGACACCATGCTCGGACCGGATGATCACTACATCATCATCTCGGCCGACACCCATGCGGGTGGAAGCCACGTTCAGTACCGCGAGTTCCTCGATCCAAAGTACCGCGATGACTTCGACGCATGGCGCGAGAAGTACAAGAACCCGTTCAAGGATCTCAAGGACACCGATCTTCGTATCCGCAACTGGGACGACGATCGCCGCGATGGCGACATGTTCGCCGATGGCGTTATTGCCGAGGTCATCTACCCAAACACGGTTCCTCCGTTCTTCCCGAACTTCGTGCTCTTTGCTCAGCCGCCAACTCCTGACGAGTACGAACACCGTCATGCCGGCGTGCAAGCCCACAATCG
>JBIIGP010000129.1:0-5703 GCA_044236415.1 Acidimicrobiales bacterium
ATACAACGCACGTCCAACGACCGCACCGGACAGGCGCCGACCTACTGACCGGAGTGATTCAAGTGCTGCGATGTCGGCAAGCGTTCCAACTCCACCCGATGCGATGACAGGAAGTTCGGTGGCCTCTAGAACTTCACCAAGACCGTCGAGATCAGGCCCTTCGAGGGTTCCGTCGCGTCCGATCTCGGTGACGATCAGTGCTTCGACGCCTGCATCGGCGAAACCGCGGGCAACGTCGAGGAGGTCCTGGCCTGAGCCCTCTTCCCATCCGCGCACTGCAACTTCGCGACCACGAGCATCGAGACCAACAGCCACTGCATGTCGCGCTGCAAGTGCGCGAACTAGATCTGGATTCTCGAGGGCTGCTGTGCCCAGGACGACGCGGGCAACTCCAGCGTCGAACAATGCATCGGCCGCTTCTTCGCTACGAACGCCACCACCAGTTTGAATAGGCACGTCGACCGCATCGCAGATCGCAGCGATGACTTCGCGATTGAGCGGCGAGCCCGTACGTGCCGCGTCGAGATCTACGACGTGGATCCAACGTGCACCTGCGTCGGCGAAAATCTTGGCCTGTGCAACGGGATCGCTGTTGTAGACGGTTTCGCGCGCATAGTCACCCTGATACAAACGCACTGCTTGACCGTTCAGCAGATCAATCGCGGGATACAGCTCCATCAATTTCCAACCTTCAGACGAGCGGCGTCGACGAAACCCCGCAGAAGTTCAAGTCCAACTGTTCCTGATTTCTCCGGATGGAACTGCGTAGCCCACAACCCATCACGCTCAACTGCCGCCGCTACCGGCCCGCCGTAGTCGCAGGTCGCAATCACAGATTCACCATCTGCATCGGCGGCATAAGAGTGAACGAAATACAGCCACACCGGATCTTCCACCGTTGCGAAGAGTTGGCTTGGCCGGCGAACATCAACAAGATTCCATTGCATCTGCGGCCGCTTGACGGTGTCGGGCAGAAGCCGGAGTCGACCAGGCAACACACCAAGCCCTACAGCGTCAGGTGATTCCTCAGATCCTTCGAACAACATCTGCATACCGACACAAACGCCGAGGAACGGGCGATCATCGTTCGCCGCGGCAACAGCGACCTCGTCGAGTCGGCAGGCACGCAATGCGTCCATACACGCTCCGAATGCACCGACACCCGGAAGAACGACAGCGTCGGCATCAGCGATGAGTCCGCTATCGGCTGTCAGGCGCGCGTCGGCACCCACACGCTCAAGGGCTTTTTGCGCTGAACGCAGATTGCCAATTCCGTAATCGAGAACCGCAACAAGCGGCCGAACATCGTTGGTCACAGCACGCCCTTGGTGGAGGGAACTCCTCCACCTCCGATGCGCACTGCCTCACGAAGCGAACGAGCAACGCACTTGAACGTTGCTTCGATGATGTGGTGGGTGTTTACGCCGCGCACCAATGAGATGTGCAGGGTAAGTGCCGCTGAGGTTGCGAACGCGCGCCAAAACTCTTCGATGAGCTGAGGATCGAACGGAGGATCACTGAGAATCTTCTGTCCAGGAAACTCGACCTCGTAGACGAGGAATGGGCGTCCGGAAAGATCGAGAGCGACATCGACAAGGGCTTCATCAAGTGGCACTCGGTTCGACGCAAAGCGCTGGACACCCGCTTTGTTGCCGAGCGCGACAGCAAATGCTTCACCAAGAGCGATACCGACATCTTCAACGGTGTGATGAGCATCGATCTGCAGATCGCCTTCGGCCTTCACAATGAGATTGAAACCACCATGGCGGCCAAGTTGGGCGAGCATGTGATCGAAGAACGGCAGGCCGGTCGATGTCTCGTGACGACCTTCACCATCGAGATCAATCTCGATCAGAATCGATGTTTCTGAGGTGGCGCGAGCAACTGTTGCCGCTCGGCGACCATCGTCGGTTCGTGTTGCACTCACTGGAGGGCCTCCTCAAGAGCGGAAAGGAACGAATCGTCCTCGCCGGGTGTTCCGATCGTGACACGCAAACAGCCTTCAAGGCGCGGCCACGACGAACAATTACGAACAAGTACAGAGCGATCAACCAAGCGCTGCCAAACATCGCTGCCATCGACCGAACGCGGTCGAAACAGTACGAAGTTGGCACCGGAAGGCCACACATCGACATCGAGCTCCGAAAGTCGAGCGACTAACCGCCCTCGTTCCTCGACCAAACGGCTGACGCGCTCGTTCATTTCTTCGACATGGGCAAGCGCAAGTGTTCCAGCAGCCTGTTTGAACGCGTCGAGGTGATACGGAAGCACGACCTTTTCGAGTTCGGCGATGATCCAGGCCGGACCGACGAGATACCCGAGGCGAGATGCAGCCATCGACCACGTCTTTGAGAACGTTCGACTCACAACAAGCGGCACGTCTTCGGCAATGAGGACATCGGCCGACCAGGGTGCGAACTGGCCGTAGGCCTCGTCGACGACGAGGAGCCCATCGACCGCAGTCACCATCTCGAGCACCGCACGAACCGTTGCTTCGTCGTCAACGACACCAGTTGGATTGTTCGGCGAACAAAGGAAACTCACCTGCGGTTTTGCCGCGTCGATGACACGACGAACCTCGGCAAGGTCGGTAGAGAAATCAACAGCACGTTCGCCTTCGACCACCGCTGTTCCGGTGATGCGTGAGATGTGGCTGTGCAACGCATACGTGGGCTCCCACACAGCTGCTGTACGGCCAGGGCCTCCGAATGTGAGCATGATCGTCTGCAGTACTTCATTGGAACCATTGGCCACAAAGATCTGTTCGGGGCCAACGCCGTGAAGCGCGCCGATCTTCGTTCGAAGTTCCGTTGCAGCGCGATCGGGATAGCGATTCCACTCGATGGAACCAAGCGCTTCGGCGATTGCGTTTGTCCATTTCTCCGGAGGCGAATCCGGCGATTCGTTTGTGTTCAGACGAACCGCGACGTCGACCTGAGGAGAGTGGTAGCCGTCCATGAGCGCGACATCGTCGCGAGGCGTGATCATGAGTCAGCCTCGAGAGCGCGGGAACGAAGACGTACCGACTCGGCGTGGGTTGCCAAACCTTCCGCATCGGCGATTGCCGCCACCACTGGGGCCGCCGCGTCGAACCCCGCACGATTGACATCGATGACGTGCACCTGCTTGGTGAAGTCATCGATGGTGAGTGCGCTGCCGAAGCGAGCGGTGCCAAATGTCGGAAGCACATGGCTCGGACCAGCGAAGTAATCACCAATCGAGGCAGGGGCAAGAGGACCAAGAAAGACGGCGCCGGCATGACGAATGCCTGCTGCCATGGCTGCAGCATCGGCGGTCATCACTTCGACGTGTTCCGCGGCGATGTGGTTCACGACCGCGATGGCCGCTTCGGGAGAGTCGACGAGTGCGCAAAATCCCCCCGATGCAAAAGTGGCTTCAATTTCTTTTTGTCGGGATGCTTGCGCAACGAGACGAGTGAGCGATTCATCGACAGCTTCGGCGACGGCTTCGTCCCAGGTAACAAACCATGCGAGCCCATCGGGGCCATGTTCGGCCTGAACCATGAGGTCGATCGCGATGAAATCAGTCGGCGCGGTGTTGTCGGCGACCACAACAATCTCAGATGGGCCGGCGAACGCCATCGGAACTCCGACACGACCCGCCACTTCGCGCTTCGCGATTGCAACGTACGCGTTACCCGGACCAGCAATGACATCAACAGGACGAAGTGTTTCGGTGCCGTAGGCCATTGCTGCGATTGCTTGCGCGCCACCAATGGCCCGCACTTCGTCGGCACCAGCTATGGCTGCAGCGGCGAGGGTGGAGGGCGCAATCTTTCCGGTCTCGCGATCGGGCGGCACACAGAGAACGATTTCGGGAACCCCTGCGACCTGCGCAGGAATCACGGTCATCAGCACCGAAGACGGATACGCGCCGCGTCCGCCAGGCACGTAGCAACCTGCACGATCAACCGGAACGGAACGTCCGGTAACGGTGATTCCACCCCGAACAACCGTGTGGTCGTCACGAAGCTGTGCAACATGGAATTCGCGAACAGCAGCGGCAGCCTCACGCAGTGCGTCGGCCAGTTCCGCTGAAATAGCCCCAAGAGCCGCTTCGAGTTCCTGACGGCTCACACGCGAATCGGCGATATCGACGCCATCAAACTTTTCGGTGAGTTCACGGATCGCAGCGTCGCCGCCTGCTCGCACCTGGGCGATGATCGAACGCACCGCATCGGTGGGCCCTTCACCAGCTGGATCAGGTCGCGGAAGATCAGCGACGAGACTGTCGCCGGTACGTCCACGGAGATCAAGGCGGTTCAACACGAACTAGGACGCTAGCGGTCGGCCCACCTTGGCCCGGAGAGGTTTACCGGATCAGCCGGCCCGACGCGTTGCCGAAACCAGTCGACGGTGCGCTGTGCGCAAGGACCGTTCAACTTCGAACAGGTCTGAGGCCAGCGATTCATCGCCCGCGGCCAAGACTGCTTCTGCTGTCGAGCTCACCCGATCAAGAAGTTCTTCAAGAGTGGTTGTCGCACTCGACAATTGGGCTCGTTCGTTATGCACCCACGGAGTCTCGCAGACCGAAGCATGGATCGTTCTGGCTCAGATCGTTACTGCATTTGTGATGTGGTCGCGCCGCTCCCGTAGCCGGGTCGACAGTGCCTGGGAGCAAAAAGACGCCGACGCCCCACAAGGGGGCGTCGGCAAGGTGACACTGGGCGGCGGATCCCAGATGATTGTCACCGTGTCAGGCGGCGGGAGCCTGACACGGTCAACATAGCGCGAAAATTTGACGATCTCGCACCGCTCCCCGGTGAAAGATTCCTACGGACTAGACCGACCTTCACCGCTCCCCCGCTGGGATCTTCTCGGGGGCTCAGAGGTTGACCGAAGGGCAATAGTCGGCAAGGACGCAATCGACACAGCGAGCCTTCCGAGATGCACATACCCGGCGGCCGTGGAGGATCAGTAAGAGGCTGAATCGGCCCCAATCGGCGGGCGGGATCATGTCGTTGAGCACATATTCGACCTTCACCGGATCGGTTTCGGTCGTAAGTCCAAGCCGTATCGAGAGCCGACCGACATGGGTGTCGACGGGCAGCCCAGGAAGGTCCATAGCGACGCTCCGGACCACATTCGCGGTTTTTCGACCGACCCCGGGAACCGTTACCAACTCCTCCATCGACGATGGAACCTCGGCGCCGTAGCGCTCGACGAGTGCTTGGGCCATCCCAATGAGGGATCGGGCCTTGTTCTTGTAGAAGCCTGTGCTGCGAACCAGTTCCTCGACTTCGAGCGGATCGGCGATCGCGAGGTCTTCGGGTGACGGGAACCGAGCGAACAAGGCCGGGGTGACCTGATTGACGCGGACATCGGTGCACTGAGCCGAAAGAATCGTGGCGGCCAGCAACTCATAGGGGTTGCGATGATCGAGCTCGCACTGCGCATCGGGATATTCGAGGTCGAGGCGAGCGAGCGTCTCTTTCGCTCGACCTTTCGGAGAACGGGGCTTGGCCATGAGGACGGGACCCTACTGCCGTCAGCGCCGGTAGGGTCCGCCTGTGCGCAATGAACGTCGCGATGACGCAGGCCAGCTCCTCTCGCTGGAAACAGAACCAGCCACGGAAGCCGATGAAGCGGAAGCTCGCGCCGCCGGCCTCAGTCTCGTTCGTTGCAATCAACAACTACGAGTCCCCCTTCCACTTGCCGATTCGACCCCGCCGCTTCCCACCCG
>JBIIGP010000130.1:0-5678 GCA_044236415.1 Acidimicrobiales bacterium
GAGATCGGCTCTCTCCCACTGCAGGAAGTGCCCGGCGCCAGGAAGTACGAACGGTCCGACTCGGTCGGTGAACGCAACCTCGCAACAATGGATGAAGTCGGGCCCGACGACCTGATCGTCTGCCCCGTAAAAAAGAAGGGTTGGAATGTCGACAGTGCGATCGAGGATTGGGAACTCCTCCGCTGTTCGACCGTAACCAAGTTGATAGACCGCCCAACCAGCGCGCAGACGCGCTTCGTCGGCCCAAGGTTCGGTCATGAAGTCGATGTCGGCATCGGTGAACGTCCCCGGAGATGCCCAAAGGCGTGGTCCGTACATTGCCGCGACCCATGCACGCCGCAGCGCCGGCGTGCTCAATTCAGCGGCAAGTACATCGGGTTCGCCACCCTGTCGACGTCGGTAGTCGCCCGTCGGACCATCAGCGATTGCTTTGATCGAACCAATATCAATACCCGCTGCAATGTATGCGTCGATGACCATCGGCGGAACGGTGTCGAAGAAACACAACCCGTCAACGAAGCCCTCAAACCGTTGCACCATGTCAACAGCGACAACGCCGCCAACGTCTCCACCAACAATTCCGACGCGTTGATGACCGAGAATGTCGTGTGTGAGTTCGTAAAGATCGCGACTGTAGGTAACAAGGTCATAGGTATCGCTGTCTGAAAAGCCGGAGTCTCCATGACCACGAAGATCGGGAACGATTACTTCAAAGCCAGCGGCAACGAGTGGCTCAATATTTCGCCACCAAATTCGCTTGGTTTCCGGGTAACCATGAATAAGAAGAAGCGGGTACCCGCCCACGCCTTCTCGCACATAGGCAAGTTCAACACCATTTGAAAGTTGTGCGCGATGGATTGTGAACGCGTCTGCCGCTGGTGTCGCTGGTTGAGCCGGACGCAGTCGAAGGTCGTACCCACTGACGCTCATGCGACTGTTCCCGCTTCGAACATGGCATCGATTTCCGCGTCGGTGCGACCCATGGAACTCAGCACTTCACGAGTGTGCTGCCCTAGTTCCGGAGCACCTGAACGAGCGGCCCACGGAGTTCCGTAGAAGTCAGATGGGCTAGCAACCCTCATCGCTGAACCGTTTGCTTCAGGGACTTCAACAAATGCGCCAGCAGCATGAACCTGTTCGTCGATCAGAACATCGTCAATATCGTTGACGGGCGCCCAGAACATGTCGGGTTCCGTGTCGAAAATCAGCGCCCATTCGTCTCGAGACTTCGTCGCAAAGATTTCATCGAGTTCAGCAATCAACTCACGTGCATTCTCGCGTCGACCAAGTGGGGTTGCGTAGGGACCTTCTTCATTCCACTCGGGATGTCCAACGACACGACACAACGGCGGCCAATGGCGCTGCGCTTCTTGTCCGATAAGCCAGATCTTTTTTCCGTCGCCGCAGGTGTAGTTGTTCATCGCGGGGTTGCCCATGGTTTCGCGGGCACCGATACCGATGTGATCACCCCAACCAAGCGTGATGGAAAGGTCGAAACCAATCGTGTAGACGCCTTGACGAACGAGCGAGGTTGACACCAACTGACCTTCACCGGTGCGCTCGCGACTGAACAACGCTGCACACACCGCCGCCGATGCAGAACTACCGGTGGGATGGTCGCCCATACCGCCGCGTTGAAACGGAAGCGGACCATCAGGTGTTTGCAAGAGTGAGGCCACGCCCGACCGCGCCCAGAAACCACCGATGTCGTACGCGGGACGCCCCGCATCAGGTCCATCCATTCCGTATCCAGTGATGAGTTGGTAGACGAGTCTCGGATTGCGGGCCATGACCTCGTCGGGTCCGAGCCCCCATCGTTCCAACGCCGACCGGCGCAAGTTCGTAACGAAAACGTCGGCACCGTCGAGGAGCTCGAGCGCAAGCGCCTGACCTTCGGGCGTTCGCAGATCGACAGCGAGTGACTTTTTCGAGCGGTTGTCCATTTCGAACACCGGATTGTCGGGCATCATCGTGCCGAACAGTGCTTGATAGGTCCGAGCCGGATCGCCCCCACCAGGTGGTTCCAGTTTGATGACGTCTGCACCCCAGTCAGCAAGGATCCCGGCACATGCTGGGCCGGCCACCCACATACCAAGTTCGACGACTTTCACACCTTCTAATGGTCCGGACACGCCCCACTCCTTCTCTGTCTCCTGAGAGCGTGGCACATCGTTGGGGTCCGCGGCCTTGAGCACCCCACTCACTACCGTTCTGCAAGGCGGTTTCGCCTTCTACCCCTAACCCCGGAGGAACTATGCGTTCTCATTCTGCGAGCCGAATTCTCGGCGTTGCTGTCCTTTCGTTGGCCATCGTGGCCGGCGTTGCCGCGTGCAGTAGCGACAGCAAGTCAAGCGACAAAAGCACGACCACCACTACTGCCGCTTCGGCACCCTCGACCTCAGGTGTGAAGCCAGTGAGCACCCTCACCAAGGCCGACATCATTCAGATGCAGGAATGGCTCGACGCTGTTGGTTGCGACGCTGGCAACAATGACGGAATCATTGGACCGCAAACAGTTGCCAGCATCAAGGCATTCCAGAAGGGCGCTGGCCTGACCGTTGACGGCACCTATGGTCCGAAGACGAAGGCAGCCCTTTCCGCCGACGCGCAAGCCAAAAAGAAGATTTGCGTGCTTCCGACTCCGACACCGGCCCCAGTTGGTCCGACCGGCGCAGCAGCACCGTGCACCTCTGCCGCGATCACCGCTGGCCTCGATGCCGGAATGACCGCCGGAACCACAGCGAAGGTCACCGGCTTTGGTTGTGACTCAGGCTGGGCCTACGCCTGGGCAGAACTCACACCACCCGCTTCGAGTGGTGCACCAGTTCTTGCAGTCACCGATGTCTTGGCGTCTCGTGACGGCAAATGGGTCACGCAGGACCGTGGAGTTGTTTGTCAGCAGGGCAAGCTTCCCTCGACGATCTACACCAACGGTTGTATGTCCAACTGATCTGAAGATTTCTGATCGCATTCGATGCCCGCCCTTCGGGGCGGGCATCGTCGCGTTAGGACTCAAGTCGGCGAGCGAACCAGTCGAACTGCGCCGCCGCCCAAGCAGAGGTGATCCCGCAGGGGAACGCTTGGAATCCGTGCGGCATCTCAGGCGCAACAAACAGCTCAACATCGTTTCCAGCAGCAGCCCAACGCGGTGCGAGCATCAGCGTGTCATCGAGCAAGTGATCGGCCGTGCCGACGCTCATGAACGCAGGGCACAAGTCATGAAGATCGGCAAAGAGCGGCGAGATGTGGGGTGCGCGTCGCTCTTCGATGCTCATACCCGGTAGATAGCAGTCGCCGAACATCGCCATACCTTCAGGCGTGAGCATGTCGGGACCGTCCATGACTCGAAGGCCGCGCTGGCTTGGTGAACGACCCCAGTCATGCACGCCAAACACCAAGTTTGCGCCGAGCAGGTTGGTGACTGCATTGAGTTCATCGCGCATTCGCAGTGCAACTGCGGCCGCCATGTAGCCGCCTGCGGATTCTCCACCGACAATGATGCGATCGGAGCCGTACTCGCTGATTCCGCTTTCGATGATCCACTTCGCAACCGCGATGCCGTCGTCAGGTCCTGCAGGGAACGGATGCTCGGGAGCTTTGCGATACCCAACCGAAATCACGGTCATTCCGAATCGACGACAAAGATCGAGATTGGAGGAATCGCTCATTTCGGGCGCACCGATCACCATTCCGCCACCATGGAAGTGGAGATAGATCGCGGTTGTCGGACCCTCGGGCACGAACGTTCGGCATGACACTCCGGCGATGTCACGCACAATCGCTTCTGGAACCGGTGAGTACATACGTTCAAACGAACGGCGCATGTGCTGAACCGCGCCTTCGAGATCCTCCGGAGGTTCACCATCGCCCGCAAAGAGCTCGGCAACAAACGCCATGCCCGCATCGACAACTGCACGGGCCTCGGGCCGCATTGCCTCGATTTCGTCGCTCCAAAGTTGCATAACTCCCCCTCAACGTTTTCGATCACCATAGAACGAACGAAATCGCATTGCCCTCAACCACTACGGTCGCGTTTATGGGTTTCTACAGCACACACATCGTTCCCCGCTTTATCGACAAGATGTGCGGCACGTCTGCCATGCAACAGGGCCGCGACGCCGTTGCCGCTGGTTTGTCGGGAACGGTTTTGGAAATCGGGTTTGGGTCGGGCCTCAATGTTGCGAGCTACCCACCCGAGATCGAACTCGTCTACGCGGTCGAGCCAGCGTTAACCGCGCGCAAGATCGCAGTCCCTCGAATCGCTGCCTCCCCTATTCCCATTCAGTACGCGGGCCTGCATGGCGAAACCGTGGCACTCGCTGACAATTCTTGCGACGGCGCGCTGTGCACGTTCACGCTCTGCACCATTCCTGGCGTTGAACAAGCACTCGCCGAACTCCGACGAGTCCTCAAGCCCGGTGGTCGTTTCCACTTCCTCGAACACGGCTTGGCCCCCGACGCCAAGACCCAGACATGGCAGCGTCGTCTTGATCCATTGGAAAAGCGTCTGGCCGATGGTTGCCATCTCACCCGAGACCCTGTGGAACTCGTCAAGGCCGCCGGCTTTCAACTCGAATTCGTCCATAGCGAGTACACCAAGGGCCCGAAGCCGTGGGTGTTCATGACGTTCGCGCAGGCCATCAACCCGGGCTGATGTGACCTTTACGGCCGCAGCGACAGCGTTAACGAGACCGGCTGAACATTCGCAAAAATGAAAGTGGCCCGAGCCGAAGCCCGGGCCACCATTCAGACTGCGTTCTGCGTTTGCGGGAATCAGCTGCAACCGCTGGTGGTGCCGCATGACGGACATGCGTGGCAGGAGCCAGCACGCTGCATGGTGACACCGCACTGCATGCACATCGGTGCATCGTGATTGGTTGTCTTGACCTCACGAACCATTGTCGTTTGCGTCTCGGTGAGAAGCGTCGTGACTGATTCGATCGACGGCGGATCAACCGGCATCTCTGAGCCCTGACGGGTTTCGATACCTTCGTCAACACCCGGAAGCGTCGGCTGCATGCGCTCTGAGGTGGTGAGGATGTTGAGTTCCGCACGCTCCTCAGGTGAGAGGTACTCAATCGCCATGCGGCGGAAGAGGTAGTCCATGAGCGAGTTCGCGATACGGATATCGGGATCGTCGGTCATGCCGGCTGGTTCGAACCGCATGCCAGTGAACGCTTCGATGAAGGAGCGCAGCGGCACGCCGTACTGAAGGCCGTGTGACACCGAGATGGCGAAGGCGTCCATGATGCCGGCGAGGGTGGAACCCTGCTTTGACACACGAACGAAGATTTCGCCTGGGCGACCGTCTTCGTATTCGCCAACGGTGACGAAGCCCTTGCAGTCGGCGACGCGGAACTCGAAGGTGCGCGACACACGGGTGCGAGGAAGCTTCTGACGGATCGGCTGGTAGACGATCTTCTCGACAACACGCTCGATGACTTCGGTTGCACCAGCAACTGGGTCGATTTCGTCGTCATCTTTCTTTGACGCTGAAAGGGGCTGTGCCACCTTGCAGTTGTCGCGGTAGATAGCGACGGCCTTGATGCCGAGCTGCCAGGCCTCGATGTGAATCTTCTCGACCTCTTCAACCGAGACGTCTTCAGGCATGTTGACGGTCTTGGAGATGGCGCCAGAGATGAACGGCTGCACCGCACCCATCATGCGGATGTGGCCGG
>JBIIGP010000006.1:0-20031 GCA_044236415.1 Acidimicrobiales bacterium
GCGTTATTGCCGAGGTCATCTACCCAAACACGGTTCCTCCGTTCTTCCCGAACTTCGTGCTCTTTGCTCAGCCGCCAACTCCTGACGAGTACGAACACCGTCATGCCGGCGTGCAAGCCCACAATCGTTGGTTGGCCGACTACGTCAGCCGCGCTCCAGAGCGTCGTGCTGGCATCGGTCAGATCTTCCTGAACGACGTCGACGACGCGATCGCCGATGCCATTTGGTGCAAGGAGAACGGCCTCCGTGGTGGCGTGCTTATCGGTGCAGTTCCGCCGACTGCCGATTGGATTAAGCCGCTGTATCACCCGGACTACGACGAACTTTGGGCAGCTTGTGCCGAGAACAACATCCCGGTGAACGCTCACAGTGGAACTGGTGGACCCAAGTACTCCCCAGCACCGGCAATGCCGCTCGTTCACTTCATCGAGATTCCGTACTACTCACAGCGTCCGCTTGTACACATGGTTCTTGCTGGCGTGTTTGAGCGTCACCCGAAGCTCAAGTTCGCACTTACCGAAACTGGTTGTGCCTGGATTCCGCCGTTGCTTGATTCGATGGACAGCCTCCTTGCCGGAATGCGCGGCAACAAGGTTGGCGAAATGCGTTTCGAAGGTGAAACCGTTCCGCCTCGTTCCGCGACTGAGTACTTTGCTCAGAGCTGCTTCGTTGGTATCAGCCAGCCGACCCCGGCCGATATCGCAGCCGGCATGGATGTGCTTGGTATCGAAAAGATGATGTGGGGCAACGACTACCCGCACGAAGAGGGCACGCATCCGTTCACGCGTGAACATCTCCGTCAGGTGCTCGGTCACCTGGAGCCCGCGCAGATCCAGCAGATTCTTGCTGGAAATGCTGCCGAGTTCTACAACTTCGACCTTGCTGCACTTCAGCCGTTTGCTGACAAGTACGGTCCCACGGTTGCTGAGATTGCCGAACCACTCACCTCGCTTCCCGACGGTGCGAACCAGGCGCTCGAGCGCTCGGCCGCACAGCTTTCGAAGGCTGGTTGATCCGGTTCGTTCAATTCAACCCAGTACGCGAGAAGGCCCCGGGTTTCCCCGGGGCCTTCTTCGTTCTCAGAGTTGTCACTTTGTGACGATGAATCAGTTCTGGTTGTCGTTATCGCCACAATCGTCGTTCTTGGGCTTCGACGGCCATGTGCACACGTCGACGTAGGTGGTGCCATTGCCGCCACCTGCTGAAACAACGAGGTACTCGGAGCCCTTTGTTGCGGTAAGTCCGCTACCGCCCCAGCGGCCGCCGCCACCGCCACCGGTGCTTGTGACTGTCCAACCAGATGCCTTTGCTGCTGTGTCATAGAGGGCAGCGATTCCGCTTCCGGCTGCAGTGGTTGTGTAGCTGGTCATTGTTCCGCCGTCACCGAGTGACTTTGTTCCGGTCTTTGTTACTCCAGCAATCGTGGGAACGGCTGATGTCGCTGCCGTCGTGCTTGATCCTCCAGAGGCCGCAGTTGTTGCTGGCGACTTCGCCGTTGTCGAAGACGACGAGTCGCTCTTCTCACTGCTTGAGCAAGCCGTGAATAGCAATCCGACGCAGAGTGCTGCCGCGGCAACGCTGACGTGCTTCTTCATAATCTCTCCAGTTGTGTAGGTGAAATGTTCAGGCGAACAGGTTTGTGATCAGAGTGAGTGCGCTCAAAATGAACATTGCTGCAGCCGGAAGCGTTTCCGCACCCGAGTCGCCAAGCTTGGCGTGGGCGCGAATCGCAAGAATGAAATAGGCGACCAAACCAAGTGCCGCCAATACCCCGATGACTCCGAAGACCAATCCGACGAGCAAGCCGAGGCCGCCGAGAATTTTGAGGAGTCCGAGCGTGCGCACGAAGTTGGGTCGGTGGCCGAGCCGATCCATGAGGTCGAGCACCTTTTGGGGCATGGTGAAGTCATACGCTCCGCTGGCCAGCATCACGAGGGCGGTAACGACCGAGAAGAAGACTGCTGCACTACTCATGAGCCACGACGCTATTCGTCGGCATTAGTGAAATCGGGGATCCCGTGGCCTCTTCTCCGAACACTGGGGAAGTACCGTAGGAATCATGAATGAGTACGCACCAAGCCCATGGGAACCAATTGCAGACCACGTCGAGCGCTATATCGCCACCAATGGAGAGGACGGATTCCTTTGGGAGGGTGGGGAAGTCATCATTCTCACCACGACTGGTGCAAAGTCCGGCAAAGAACGTCGTACGCCCCTCATTCGGGTCACCGACGGTGAACGGTATTTCTGTGTTGCGTCCATGGGTGGCGCCCCGAATAACCCCCAGTGGTTTCACAACATGGTGGCGAATCCGTCAGTGACGGTGCAGGACCGAGCCGACGTCCACAATCTCGTTGCCCGAGTCGCGACGGCTGAAGAGAAGGCGAAGTACTGGTCAATCGCAACAGCAGCATGGCCGGCCTATGACGACTACCAGGCGGGGACAGACCGCGACATTCCGCTGGTCATCTGCGAGAAGGCCTGAATCGGGGCTGATGATGGCAGCAGAGCACTCACACTCTGCTGAACACGTTCATTCTTCCGACTGCGTGCCGAGGCGCGCTCGTCTGACCGCAACGATGGCCATGCCGCTAGCGCCATTGCGTTGGCTGGTGGTTGGGTGCGTCGGTCTTGCAGCAGTTGGGTTCGTTCTACCGTTTTCGCCGATTCCGCCGTGTCCGCTGTTAACGATCACGGGAGTTCCGTGTCCGTTATGCGGAATGACAAGGTCTGCACGGGCGGTCATGCGTTTCGATCTGTCGTCGTCGATGCAGTACCAACCATTTGGTCTTTTGGCGTTCATCGGGGGACTTGCGATTCTCGGGATGTGGGCACTGCCGAAAACTCGAACGGTGGACATCGTTCGAATTCCTGTCGCCCTCGTTGTCGTTCTCGTATCCGCATCGTGGATCTGGAACATCGCGTTCAACCCGACGTTCTCTTAATTTTCGAAGCTCGTTGCAAAACGACAAACGCCCCGGCGAACCGGGGCGTTTGCACGACTTCGTTTGTTCGATCAGGCAGCGACAGCGCCCTGTGATTCCCACAGTTCATTGGCGGCCTTCTGTACAAGAACGATCCAGATGATCCCACCGACGATCGGAATAAGGACCAACAGACCGTAAATCGCGTTCACGCCCTCGGTTAGCCCTGCGCGCTTGCGCGTTTCGCCAACCTGCCACGGAAGCAAGAAAATCGTGACGATTCCACAGATGATCGTGAGCAACAGCCCGACGACGCCTGAGACGCCTTCGTTATCGAATTCGTTGGTCTCTTTGAACATTTCGTAATGCCAGTAGAGGCCGTAGATGCCGAGAGTGACGATGGTGAGAAGAATGACCACCAGCGGACTACGAACTTTGCCGATTGGACGCATGGTCCCCCCTTTTGGGTTTGTTGCGGCATCTGCGATGCCGACTCCGTCAGCGTAGAGTTTTGGCGATTCCCGTTACGGGATATCCGGAAGTGTTCACTCGCCAGCCTTCATCAGTTCAACTCGAACGCCGTCGGGGTCGGCGATGAACACCAATTCGACGGACATCGGACCTTCACCGATCTTGGTGCGGGTCCGTTCAATGACGGTTCCACCGCATTCAACGAGACGCGCGATTTCAGCATCGAGGTCGTCGACGTAGACTGCGAAGTGTGTGAACCCGATCTGGTTGCGTGACATCGACGGAGACCCATGGGTTCCGGGCGTGCGGTAGTGAAGGAGCTCAAACTCGAAGCCGTCGCGCTTGATGAAGTGTGCGGTGAAATCAACCTCGCCGCCGATCTCGAGGGCTTCAGACCAGTCGCCACTGACGGGCGGAACCATCGTGGTTTCAAATCCCATGCCATCGCACCAGAACTTCAGTGACTTTTCGAGATCGGTAACGCAGATGCCAATGTGATGCGGATAAATAGCCATGGAGTCCCCAATGAGTTTCCGATATTGATCTAACGAGTGTAGGTGTGGACGGCTTTGAATGAGATCAGTGTCGACTGACACAACCGGGCTAGTTTTCGGGGCGGGGGTAGTCATGAGTTTTGATCCACTGTCCGCATCGTTCGATAATCCCGGCTTTGCTGAACTTCGCGAGAGGTGTCCCGTTTCCAAAACAGAAATGGGGGCGTGGTATTTCGCCCGCTATGAAGATTCGGTCGCAGGCTCCAAAGATGTCGATCGCTACATCGCGAGTTTTCGCGAGCCCGGGGTAGTTGTACCTGATGAGGAGCAGCTTGTTAGTGAGATTCCGGAACCTCGACACGGACAGATTCGGAAGATCATTAACTCAGCCATTGCTGCCCATCGGATCGGGCGGGTAGAGCCGTTTTGTTTCGAACTGTGCAACCAACTACTCGACGACTTGTTAAATCGTGACGAACCAGTTGACCTCGTCGCCGAGTACGTGATGCCGGTGCCGAACAATGTGATTGCTCACCTTCTTGGAGCACCCCCAGAGGATTTCCGACGTTGGGCACAGTGGTCAGACGAAGTCGTCAACGGCACCTATCCAACGAAGAATCGGAATGAGCGCGGAGAAGGTCTCGCCGGCGCTCACCCAGAGTTCGTTGCGTACGTTGATGCACTGATTGCAGAACGTCGTGTTCGTCCCACTGACGACTTCATTACTCGTCTCGTTTCTACCGAAGTGGATGGCCGCAGACTCACTGATATTGAAGCTCGCTCGCAATTGGTGTTTCTCTTCATCTCAGGTAACGAGACGACACGTCACCTCATCGGAAACTTGCTTTGGCGAGTGACGAGCGATCGGAACTTGTTCGACCTGTTGCAGTCTGATCGGTCACTTCTGCCGACAGCGGTCGAGGAGAGTTTGCGACTTGATCCACCGGTGAAGTTCCTCATGCGTAATTGCATGATCGACGGGGAGGTCGCGGGAACGGAAATTGCGGCTGGTGAGAAAGTTGTCTTCGGTATCGGTTCGGCGAATCGTGACGCATCGCATTTTGCTGAGCCAGAGGCATTTCGTCCGGACCGAGCTGAGGCGCGTAGTCACCTGTCATTTGGGGGAGGTCCCCATGTTTGCCCGGGCGCTGCTCTCGCTCGGCTCGAGGCCCGGGTAGCACTTGAGGTGTTCCTTGATCGTGTGGGTTTTGTTTCGCTACTCAACCCTCACTTCGACGCAGTTGAGGTGTTCTGGGCGCATGGGCCGGCGACGCTGCAAGCGAAGATTTCATCGAAGTAGCGTCAAGGGCACGCAATTGATGGGGGACAAGTGACCGGTCGGCTTGAAGGCAAGGTTGTGATTATTACCGGAGCGGCACAGGGTCAGGGTCTGGCCGAGGCACAGCTCTTTGCATCAGAAGGGGCACACGTCATTGCTGGTGATGTCCTCGAACACGACGGACTCCATCTCGATGTGACCTCGGCGGAGAGCTGGGCATCGGCGGTCGCTGGGGCGATGAAGGAGCACGGCCGTATCGACGTTCTCCTGAACAACGCCGGTGTACGTGCCGTAGCTCCTGTGCATGAGATGCCGCTTGCCGATTTCCAGCGCGTTCTCGACATCAACCTCATTGGCCCGCTGCTCGGAATACAAGCTGTTGTTCCCCACATGCCCCGTGGAAGCTCAATCATCAATGTCTCGTCGTTGAATGGTCTTGCGGCAAATGTGAATACATCGGCATACACGACATCAAAGTTCGCATTGCGAGGTCTGACGAAGTCGGCAGCATTGGATCTGGGCCCACTTGGTATTCGAGTGAACGCGATTCTTCCAGGTGTTATTCGTACGCCGATGGTGTCGTACATCGTCGATGAATACGAGGAGAGATTGGCCTCCGGCCTTCCCCTCGGGCGCATCGGCGAACCGATGGACATCGCTAGCGCAGCGCTCTTCCTCGCGAGTGACGATTCTGCATGGGTGAGTGGTCTCGATCTAACAATTGACGGCGGCCAAATGGCTAGCACCCCGAAACTCTGAGGACTACGGGTGGACCGCCTCAATCTCGTTGATCCTGATCTCTATCTCGAAGGAGTGCCTCGCGAGTATTTCCGATGGCTTCGTGACAACGAGCCGGTTGCTTGGCATGACGAGCCCGATGGCCCCGGCTACTGGGTGATGACCCGATTCGACGATGTCGTAGCTGCCAATCGCGACTGGGAGTTGTATTCGAACTCCCTCAAAGGTTCGTCTATTGAAGAAGCGCGCTCTGATGAAGAACTCATTGCTCGTCGGCGAATGTTCGTGAATCAGGATCCGCCTCAGCACACTCGCTATCGGAAACTTGTGAGTGCCGCTTTTACGCCAGGGCAGATCCGTCGGATGGTTCCGCTCATCGAGCAAACATGCACGCGTCTTGTGGATGAACTCGTTGACGGCGAGGTTCACGACTTCGTGCCGGTTGCTGAGGAACTCTCTTTTCAGATGGTGGCGACACTCTTTGGCGTCCCGGAGTCTGATTGGCCTGGGCTTATTGAGATCACTCGTGTCATGGCCGATTTCCAAGACCCAGAGGTGAACCCGGGACTGGCGCCGCGACCGGAGATGCAGCGCGACATTGCGAACTACGCGCTGTCGCTCATCGAGGATGTACGCAAGAACCCTGACCGCCACCTCGGTGTCGTCGCCGACCTTGCACATGCTGAAATTCAAGATGCAGATGGCACTCACAGATTGAGTGACGCCGAGATAGTCGGCTTCTTCCCGGCGGTACTCGTTGGCGGGTTGAGCACCACCGCACATTCAATGACCGAGATGATCAATTCCTGGGTGCAATCCCCAGAGATGTTCGATCCGTGGCGAGGAATCGAGTGCCCAGCTTCATTTGTCGAGGAGTTTCTCCGGTGGCGCGGACCAGTCATGTCTTTCCGTCGAACGGCAACTCGCGACCACGAACTTCGGGGTAGACAGATTGCAGCCGGCGACAAAGTGATTCTTTCCTACGCGTCTGCAAATCACGACGACCGACATTTCCCCAATCCCGAACTCTTTGACCCGAGCCGAAATGTGCTCGACCACGTTGCTTTTGGTGGGGGAGGGCCACACTTCTGTATCGGCGCCCAACTCGCGCGTATGGATCTGAAGTTGGTGTTCAGCGAACTCTTGTGTCGTATTGGAACCGTGAAGTCAGCTGGTGAACCGCAACGACTCCGTGCTAATCAATTCGCCGGTTGGCTTCACTATCCCGTTCAGGCCACACCTCGGTGAGCGAGCTCGATCAAGTGGCCGACAATCAGTCCATCTGTATTGGATGTGGCCTCTGTTGCGACGGAACCGTTGTAACGCACCTTGCTGTGCGCGACGAGAGTGACCTGGGTGCGCCGCTCCAGGGTCTAGGTGTGCAGATCATCGCCGCTGCTGATCCGCCGGTATTCGAACTTCCATGTCCCGCCGTTTGCGATGGCGTGTGCACGATTCACTCGCTGCACCGTCCTTCGGCCTGCTCTCAGTATGAGTGCAAACTTTCCCGAGCGGTTCTTGATGGCGAGGTGTCGACTGAAGAGGCACGGAGTGTCATCTCCGCAACACTTGGATCACGGGAACAGGTTCGAGCTGGACTGCTCAACGAGGCAGTGTTGCAGGAAATGCTGACTGCGTATTTCCGGATTGGCGACTGACCCTCAGTCGGCTTCGAGGCCTTGCTCAGCGAATGATTCGTCGAAGGCGTGAATGCACCACATCGCGTGGAGAAGGTGCTCAACATCGCGGTCGCTGAATGGAGCGGTGGCTTGGTGCTCGCGTAGTTGTCGGAAACCAGCATCCATGGCATCAATCGATGGACGTAGGTGTGAATGAATGCGCTGTGCCAGAGCGGGGGTGTCAGACCAATGAGAACTGTCAATGTCAGAGATAGCGTCGTGAAGCGCTTGGATGACACCTCTGAACTGAGGTTCAAGGAGCCGTTGAGCGGAATCGGTTCGGCCTCGTGTCGCAACGATGACGAGAGAGCGTGTCACCCGACTCGTGCGTTTTGTGAGTTCCAGGGCAAGTGCAAGGCTCTCGGAGCGTCCTCCCATTCCTCCTGGTTCGTAGGTGGCCTCGGTGTAAATGGCATCACGCTTCCGCACATCGCCAAGGAGCGCATGTAGACGATCTTCCAAGTTGGGATCGACGGTGGAATCGAGCCACTGATCAAGTGCGTCGCAGGAGAGACGAAATGCGCCGATCAGATCCTCGGTCAACCCGATACGTAGCGTGTTTACCGCCCGATGGGGGAACACCACTGCGCCAACAGCGACGGCAACGACGCAACCGAGAGGCACATTGAGGCCTCGTCCAATAGCTGTTGAGAGCGGATCGCCCTGAGGGATCGCTGTGAGGAGCAAAGTGCTGGCACCCGCAAGTCGTGCGCCAGCGTCAAGTCTCAGACTGGACATGACGATCAGGGTGAGGGTCACGGTGAGACCGGCGACAATCAGTCCGTTGACGGGCAGAAGGACGACGCCAACTGCAATGAGGAGTGCGATAACCGTTGCAACAATTCGGGTGATCGACGCGTTGATCGAAGCGCCGATGCTTCCGGCTGTCGCGACGACGGCGGAGACGCCAGCCCAATAGGGCGAACTCAATCCGATCCAGCGCGCAAGACCGACCGCTGCGATTGTCGAGATGCCTGCCTTGACGGCGAATTCGATTGACGTTCTGGTTGGGGCTTTAACGAGGTTCATCGCTCGCCAAACGAGTGAAGGGTGCTGCCAGAATTAGCCAAGGTCGATCAAGAAGGATTGCGGAGTCAGCGGTGTTCGATGATCCGCAGCGGCAATTGGCGTGGGCCGCGAACCTGACCTTGCGAGAACGTGGTTGGCTTCGAAGCGTTGAGTTCAAACTTCGTGTATCGCTTCAGCCATTCTTCAAGAGCGACTGTCATCTCCATGCGGGCAAGGTTTGAACCGAGACAACGATGGATGCCGAGGCCGAATGCGCTGTGGCGATTGATCTCACGATCAATCAGAACCTCGTCAGCGTTATCGAAAGCCTTGGGATCGCGATTAGCCGCCGGGAAACTGAGGAAGATCCAGTCGTCCTTCTTCATGGGGCAACCCTGGAACTCGAAATCGTCCTTGACGAGACGAGCCATCGAGACAGGTGCGTACGCCCGAAGGAATTCCTCAACGGCTGAAGGAAGAAGTTCTGGATGGGCGACGAGACGGGCGAGGTCGTCGGGGTTGTTGGCGAGATGCCAGATCGAGGAACCGATGGCCGACCATGTTGTGTCGATTCCGGCCACGATCAAAAGAAGGATCGAACCAAAGACGTGTTCGTCGGAAAGCTTTTCGCCCATAATCTCGGCATCGAGCAAATAACTGATGAGTCCGTCATCGGGGTTTTCGCGTCGTTCGATAATTGCTGGGACGATGTAGTCCTCGACCGGTTGGAACGCTTCAATTCGCTCCTCGGTGGGAAGGTCCACGCCTTCCAAGACGATACGAACAAATTCGCGGAACTGCTCGCCGTCTTCGGCTGGAAGTCCGCAGAGCTTGGCAATGAGACCAACGGGAATGTGCTCGGCGTACTGCACACTCGCGTCAACGAACTCGGCATCACCAATTTCGTCGAGCAGTTGGTTGCAGAGTTCTCGCGTAAACGGTTCGAGCGCTGCGATTGGTCGTGGGGCAAATGCCGGAAGAAGAAGTCGGCGTGCAATCTCATGGAACGGCGGATCGGAAGTAATCGGAGGTGCGACGCCAATTGGAGCAGGGAGTGCGTCGTCTCCGGGGCGACCGTTATGGATGACAACGGTGCGCGAAGTGAAGTGTTCGGTGTCGTTTGCGATCGCCGAAACAGTTTCGTAGGTCATCGGTGCCCAGAGGCCGCCGTAACGATCACTGTGGGCGACAGGGCAGCGTTCGCGAAGGTCATCCATGATCGGATATGGATCGGCAACCCAGGCTTCGTCGGTGTGGTCGAAGTCTGTCGCGAAATCTTCTACAGGAGGGTTGATCATGTTCAGTCGCCAATCGTGATCGCGAACTCGGGACAGTTGCCTGCCGCAAGCTTCGCCTTCGCCAGTTGTTCATCGTTGAGTTCGCCAGCAACAACGACGACGGCAGTGCCGAGATCGTCGCAATCGAAAAGATCAGGAGCGAGGCTGTAGCAGCGGCCGTGTCCTTGACACTTCTCGGTATCGAGGTGGATCTTCATCGTGCCTCCATCGTTCTCATTTTCTTATCTTTCCACGCCAAGGCCATTATTGGGCCGGCAGGAGTGCGAAGACGCCCGAACTGAGCGAAAGAAGGAAGATTTCGCCGTTTGCGTCCTCCCCAAATCCCACGATTTTGTTGATGGGTAGGTCTACGAATGTGGTCTCTTTGGAGGTGGGATCGAAGAGGAAGATCCCCGATTCGGCGAAGTCGGCGAAGAGGTACTTGCCCTGCAGTTCCTTGATGGCTGAGCCTCGATACACGAATCCGCCGATAGCGGATGACCCGCCAAGGTTGTCCCACTCATGAACTGGGTCGGTGAGCGTGGCCACAGTCGATCCGCTGAAAGCTTCACTGCCCTCTTTGATGTTCCACCCGAAGTTCGCACCCAGTTCGCTCCTCGAAACTCTGTTGATTTCTTCCTTTGAGTCCTGACCAACATCGGCGATCCAGAAATCACCAGTCGTTGGGTCAACTGAGAATCTCCACGGGTTGCGCAGACCGAGGAATGCGATTTCTGGCGCGACGGAATCAGACCTAGCGAAAGGGTTGTCGGAGGGGATGAGATAGGGAGTCGTCGAACCTGGGGGAGTCGGAGTGATTCGAAGAATCTTTCCGAGGAGGCTTGACGGGTTCTGACCGTTCCCAAGTGGATCTCCACTTGCGCCGCCATCACCCAGGCCAATCAGCAGATTGCCCGCGGCGTCAACGAGCAACTGTCCGCCATTGTGATTCGAATAAGGCTGCTCGACAAACAGCAACGTTCTTGTTGTCGCGAGATCGGGGACACCACTTCTGATTTCAACGGCGACAACGTTGGTGTTGCCATCAAGATCAGTGAAGTGCGCGTAGAGCTCGTTTCCATCACGTGAGAACGCAAGGCCGAGCAATCCACGTTCACCCGTGCCCGTCGTTTGACCCCGGAACGAGGCGAACTCAGAAACAGTGTTTGTGGCGAGGTCAACGCGACTGATCTCGCCCTTCTGTGAGGCGACGTAGATGATCGAAGAAGGTTCGCCCGGTCTGATGGCGAACGCTGTTGGGGCGTCGATGGCGGCGACGAGTTCGGTTGTGACTGTTTGCGAAATGGCAGATTCTTGGGCGAGGTTTGAGGATTGAGTCGAGCCACAGGCAGCGGTAACGGCGAACGACATGCAAACGATGAGAGTGAAGGCGTATCGACTCGACGACTTCACCGACTGTTGTTTCCGTCTCGGTGGAGGTGCGTGAATGACCGGCGACTTCGTCATCGTGGTCTGGCCGTGTCTTTGTTGTGCTGATCAACCGCCAACATGGTTGGGACCATAGCGGTCGATTGCCGATCGACAACCGCGCCGCCGGCGAGTTTGTAAGCCAGATGTTGGCCTTGTCTGCAGAGGAGATGACTTCCAAAACCTCGTTGGTGGAGCTGGGGGGAATCGAACCCCCGTCCGTCTGGTGAGAACTGTCCGCGCTACGACCATCCCCGAGTCAGTGGCTTACGGCAACCACACCGCCGGGTCGGATGAGGCCGAAACCTCGCCGCCGGATCTTTCTCCGATGCCAACGGTCTTTCCCGTCGTCAGCCTTCTTTCAGGCTGTCACCCTCCGCTTCTGTTGCCGGGCTGCGGAGAGCAGGCCCCGTGCGCCATTACTGGTCACGATTTCTCTCTACCGTCTGAGTGATCAGGCGGCGAGAGTCAACTGCTCATCGGCGGTTGATTTTGTGCCCCCGTTTAAGGAGTCTGAGGCCACTCCGGTCGCACGATCCAGCCTTCGGTCCCGACGTCGAAACCGATCAGCCCCTGATCGTCACTGTTTAGGTACGGACAACAGCGCCGCCCGCACCATCAACAGATGGGCCAAGACTACCGGCGAGGTACGACACTGCACCATTGAGTAAATGATTCAGTTCGCGAGACGCTGAAAGAACGGAACCACATACGGGACCGACGCCTTTCCGGCCTTCATGTGATCAACGCCATCCATCACTTGTTCGGTCGCCTGATTGTTCCCCATCGCGACATACATCGCTGTGAGTTCGGCCGTCGTTGAGGGCGTGATGATTTTGTCCGCTGTTCCTTGGGTGAGAAGAAGTGGAGCGGTGATTGGGGATTGGGCTGCAGTGTTGAGCGCGAACTGACTCGACCAGGGCGCTGTCGTCGCTGGATCCGCTTTCCACATCCGTCCCTTAAGGATGAGGTCGTTGATGCCCAACTCGATATCGCTCAGACGAGATCCGCCAACCACGCATTTTTCACTAACCGCGTGAACCCGATCACTGAGTGAGGATTTCACGACGGTTGCTTCGTCGTACCCAAAGATGTCGGACCACGATACGACTGCATAGGAACCGAGAACCGCTCCCGCTGCGGTGTTCTTGTCGGCTTGAAAGAGTGGAACGAGCAAACCTGCGGGCGCGGCAGCAGCAACGCCAAGCAATTGCAACTCAGGTGCGTAGGTCGAGGCCATTTGGCCAGCGAAGAGGGCTGCCTGGCCACCTTGCGAATGCCCAAACACGAAATATTTCGAAGATGCGCCCGTTTCGTCCATGTTGCGCGCTGTACGAACGATGTCGATTGTTACCTGCGCCTCGCTCGCACCAACCAGGTAGGGATGCATGCCGTCGGTGCCAAGACCTTGATAGTCGGTCGCGACAACAACCCATCCGAGATTGAGGAAGTCAGCGAGTCCCTGCACATCGTCGTAGGGCTTTGGTGAACGTGACGGTGCACACTGATCGTCGATGCCTGTGGTTGGATGCGCCCAGCTGACAACAGGGCGTCCACCCGGCGGTATCGGCCCGGTAGGCGCAAACACCATTCCGCTAACCGCGATCGGTTCGCCGTCTATTCCGGTTGAGGTGTAGAGAACCCGCCACGCTTGTGAATCGGGGAACGGCGCATTCATCGTTTCGAACCGAATGATCGTGCCGGGTGCATTCTCTGGGATGGAGGAAGGCGTGTTGTAGAACGAGGAATTGAAAGAGTTTGATGACTTGGTTCCGCAGGAGACAACGACAAGCGTCGTGAGGGCGATCGCCGTCAAGAGTGCGAATTTGGAGCGCATGGTCAACCTCACCGTGAAAGTGATGCGAGGCTAATAGTCATCACTCCACTGGGGGGGCAAGGGGACATCACATGGGCAAGCATTCCTACGACATCGAGGCAGTTTCGACTGCGCCGATCGAACTCGTTTTTGAGGTGATTGCCGATGCTCCGGGATGGTCACGGTGGAATAGGTCAATTGGCCGCGCATCGTGGGAGGTTGAAGGCGATCCTGCTCCATGGGGAATCGGCGCCGTCCGCGCGCTTGGTGCGAAGAGCGGCCCCCTTTCAAAGGAGCGAATTGTCGAATTCAATGCTCCTGCCCATCAGGCATACGAGATCGTGTCGGGCCCGATGCCCGTAAAGGGTTATCGGGCCGATGTGCGACTCACGTCAACCCCTGAAGGCGGAACCCACATCTCGTGGAAGGGTTCGTGGACAACGCGAGTACCCGGAGTTTCTGGATTCCTCACCAAAATGGTGCGCGGTTTCGCAACTGGCGCAGCGCGCGAAGCCGAGCGGATCCAAGAGAAGTCGAATTAGCGGATTGCTGTGATCCGTTCGACAGCGAGACGGAAATTTCCCACTTGTTCATCGATGAGATAAATGCCGATCTGAATGATGGTCGCTGGATCGAGTGGGGCGCTCGGAGTTGCGGGGCTTAAAAAGCGGTTCACCGGCGCAAACGAGTCGATGGGGATCGCGACGAGAGATCCGTTGCTCTCTGCAGATGTGCTTGTCGGCGTGAATCGGGCAATCCATCGATCCTGTCCGGATTGGCCTGTCCGAAGTTGCATCACATAGGTGCGTCCATCGCCGATCGCGTTGACCCCCAACGCGTTGGATCCTGCTGCGGCTTGACCAAGTCGTTGGTCGGCGGGGCCGAAGGTGGATGTGAACCCCCCGTTTTGTTCTGTTGTCATCATCCCGGAAAACAACAGTGCACCGGATCCATTGGTCTCTACCCAGGTTGTCGTGCTCGCAGAGATGCCACCCATGACGGAGTCATCGACGCTCGCCCATCCGGTGACCGACCGAGGACTAGCGAACTCGAACAGCACACTGGATGCTGGCTCCAGTGGAGGCGCAGGTGTGGACGTCACGGGAGGCTCGAGTTCTGTAGATACTGAAGTTTCAGTCGACGGGGACGAATCGGATTCGGAACTGCAGGAGTTGAGAAGCGCTACGCATAAGAGTGGAAGTGCGGCGGCCAAGATGGTTTTTCGCATGTCAGTCCTCGCCGCGTTTGCGGGACCTGCCAAGCGCCTGGTCGGCCTCACGCTTTGCCTCGCGCTCGGCTATGGCTTGACGTCGGTCGCCCTTTGTGCGGCCTCGAGCAAGTCCTAGTTCGATCTTTGCTCGACCGCCGGAGAAATACAGAGACAACGGCACGATCGAAAGTCGTTCGAGATCGACGCGCATTCGCCAGCGCTCGATCTGTTCGCGATGTAAAAGCAGTTTGCGTTTGCGATCGGGTGCTGCGAGATCGTGAACGCCACTCGTTCCCCAAGGGGCGATATGCATGCCGATGAGCCACGCTTCGCCTTGATCGAATCGGGCAAACGATTCTTTGATCTGTACCTGAGCATCACGCAACGACTTCACTTCGGAACCACGCAAGACGAGGCCAGCCTCAACTGTGTCGAGTACTTCGTAGTCGTGACGAGCTGACCGATTGGTCGCCACAATCTTCTTTGCGTTCGGATCGTTGTTCGTCGCCATGGGAAGCGATCAGGCTACCGGTCGAAACCGTTGCGAGATCAGCCGCCTGTGAGGGGAGCGTCGGGGGAGGGGACGCGACAACCACCATCGACATCAAGGATTTGGTTGAGGCGGCCCTGCGAAACCCACATGCCGACGCAGAGTCCGAGATCAACGATTTCTGAATCGGTGAACGCTGCTCGCAGTCGTACCCAGAAAAGATCATCCATTGAGAGGTGATCAAGTGCGAATCGTTCAGCAAATTCAGCAGCGAGTACTTCGCGTTCAGAAAACCCATCCCAATTCGCGTTACCGACCTGCGCGTAGAACTCCTCGTCGATCAGGTCGGCTTCGGCAGCGCGAGTGGGTGCATCGCGACCGGAGCGCCATCCGAGACACAACTGACAGTCGTTGATCTGAGCGATGCGAACTCGTGCAGCTTCGAATTCACGAAGGGGGAGCGCAGACTTCTCGTAAACCGCAGCAGAGAACTGTGCTGCAGGGATCGAAAGTCCTGGGGCTGCGCCAGTCCAGACGTGGAGAAGCGGATCGGATCCTTCGGGAATTGAGATGCGAGGCATGCCGACACGCTATGACGCCACGACCGAATCCGCTCGCGGTTTCCGGAGGCCGATAGCCTCGCTCTGTGCTCCAGCTTCCCGTTGCGGTTCTCAACGACCTCCTCGCTCACCTCTCCGACGGCCTGCCTGATGAGGCCTGCGGATTGCTCGGCGGTACACCGGCTGCTGATGGTGAGCCGTGTGTGGTCGATGCTTGGTACCCAAGTCCGAACAGGGCCTCGTCGAGTCGGGTCTACACAATCGACCCGAAGGTGCACTTGCAGGCAGATCGCGACGCCGAGGATCGTGGCGCCGAACTCGTCGGAGTCGTTCATTCCCACACTCATTCCGAGCCGTATCCATCGCCGACCGATGTCGCCCAGGCGCCCGATCCGGCCTGGCACTACGTCATTGTCTCGTTTCGGCTGGGCCAGCCGATGCTGCGCTCGTACCGGATTCTCGAGGGCGAGATCATCGAAGAACCCGTTCTGGTGCTGGAGCAGTAGAATCCAGACCTCTTGGGTCGACATTTGTCCCTCAGGTCGTCCACAATGGTGGCTCGGTTTGAATCCCCCCTTTGCACCGCTTCTTTAGAGGTCCTCAATGGCTGTTTACTCCTCGGTACTCGACATGATCGGCAACACGCCGATGGTCGACGTCTCCGTTCTCAGCCCCAACCCGAATGTGCGCATCCTCGGGAAGATGGAAAGTCAGAACCCGGCGGGTTCAGTGAAGGACCGCATTGCCTTGGCGATGGTTGAAGACGCCGAAGCCGACGGAACCCTTACGCCCGGAAAGACCATCATCGAACCCTCTTCGGGAAACACCGGTATTGCGTTGGCGATGATCGCACGCATCAAGGGCTATCCGATCAAGATCATTCTTCCCGAGAATGTGTCGATCGAACGCCGCCAGTTGCTCGAGATTTTTGGCGCTGAAGTCATCTTGTCGCCTGGCTCTGAGGGATCCAACGGCGCCGTGAAGCGCGCGATCGAATTGGCCGAGGAACATCCGGAGTGGGCGTTTCTTTATCAATATGCGAACGAAGCGAATCCGCAGGCGCATTACGACACAACTGGTCCAGAAATTTGGGCTGATGTTCCTGAGATCACTCACTTTGTTGCTGGCCTTGGAACTTCCGGAACTCTCATGGGTGTCGGTACGTTCCTTAAAGAGAAGAACCCAAACATCAAGATCCTTGCTGTTGAACCTCCGCTTGGCGAGAGCGTTGAAGGCTTGCGCAACCTCGACGAGGGATACATCCCACCCGTTTATGAAAAATGGGGCGGACCAGAACTTCTCGATGGCAAGCGCATTGTTCGACCGCGTGAATCAATCGAATACACACGACTTCTTGCCGAGAAGTGCGGCATTTTCTCGGGCATCTCGGCGGGTGCCGCGCTTGCCGGGGCTGTACGTGTCGCATCGCAGATCGAGTCGGGCACGATCGTGTTCATCGTTTGCGATGGCGGCTGGAAGTACCTCTCAACGGGCGCATGGACTGACGACATCGACGCCGTCACTGACCGCGCTTCAAAGATCATCTACTTCTAGACACGTCCGTTCGGAGCGGAGTCGGGGAGTACCCTCAGACTGTGGATTCCCGGCCGATCGGCATGTTCGACAGCGGTTTCGGCGGCCTCACTGTGGCCCGTGCGCTTATCGACCTCATGCCCAACGAGGATCTGGTCTATGTCGGCGATACCGGTCGCTATCCCTACGGTCCCCGAGATCTCAGTGAAGTTCGGGATTTCGCCCTCGAGATCACAGAGCACTTACTGAGAAGTCACGACGTCAAGATGGTGGTCGTTGCCTGCAACACCGCGTCTGCGGCAGCGCTCGATGAATTGCAGAAGATCACTCCGGTCCCGGTCATCGGCGTCATCGAACCGGGCGCAGCCGCACTTGTTGATGCAACGCGAAATGGGCGCGTCGGAGTCATCGGAACCGTCGGAACGATTGGTTCGGGCGCCTATCAGCGTGCAGTCGCACATCACGCTGCTGGGGTCGAATTGTCATGCGCGGCGTGTCCTGGTTTTGTCGAGTTTGTCGAACGTGGCGAAACCGATTCAGAGCAAGTTCACGTGCTGGCGGAGCGCCTCTTGGCACCACTCGTAGATGCCGATGTTGATTCGCTGCTGCTTGGGTGCACCCACTACCCATTTCTTGCTCGAACAATTTCCGACGTCATGGGTCGCGATGTTGTCCTTGTCGATTCAGCAGATGCGACTGCCTTCTGTGTGAGCGACATGCTTCGCGATGCCGATGCGCTTCGGGGCGATTCTGATCGTGGGGGAGCCCATCGCTTTGAGTCTTCAGGCGATATCGAGGCGTTCCGGGCTCTGGGCCGTCAACTTCTCGGTCCCGAACTTGATGAGGTCGCACCCATCGCTTGGCCTGAATCAGGCAACTAGCAATGGACTCACTGCTTTGACGGCAGTGCTTCGGCTGTTATTGTCTACCAATCCTGTCGAAATGGTTGGGAATCTCGTTCGCTGCCAGCCATCAAGGAAAAGGTCACCGCGTGACAACGCTTACCCATCTTCAGCGCCTTGAGGCCGAGAGCATTCAGATCTTCCGTGAGGCCGTTTCCGAGAGCGAACGGCCAGTCATGCTCTATTCGGTTGGCAAGGACAGTTCGGTGATGTTGCATCTCGCCCTGAAAGCGTTTGCGCCTTCGCCGCCGCCATTTCAGCTTTTGCATGTGGACACAACTTGGAAGTTCCAAGAGATGTACGCATTCCGCGATCAGCTCGTGAAGGATCGGGGCCTTGATCTCCTTGTCCATCGCAATCCTGAGTGCGTGGAACGCGGCATCAATCCCTTCGATCATGGGTCCGCAACACATACCGATATGTGGAAGACCGAAGGTTTGAAACAAGCACTTGATCTTCACGGCTTTGATCTTGCCTTCGGTGGTGCTCGCCGCGACGAAGAGAAGTCACGGGCGAAGGAGCGGATCTTCTCGATTCGTTCCGCGCAGCACCGGTGGGACCCAAAGCAGCAACGACCCGAACTTTGGAATCTCTACAACGCCCGCAAAGCTCCGGGTGAAAGTGTGCGGGTATTTCCGATTTCAAACTGGACCGAACTCGATATTTGGCAGTACATCCACCGCGAACAGATTCCGATTGTTCCGTTGTATTACGCGGCGCAGCGTCCTGTGGTTGAGCGTGACGGTGCGCTCATCATGGTTGATGACGATCGCATGCCCCTTAAACCGGGGGAAGAACCAGAGATGCGCAGCGTTCGATTCCGCACCTTGGGTTGCTATCCGCTCACCGGTGCTGTCGAAAGTGAAGCGGACACGCTTACCGGCATCATCCAAGAGATGCTGCTCACCACGAGTTCCGAACGTCAGGGTCGCGTGATCGATCACGATTCCAGTGGTTCGATGGAAAAGAAGAAGCAAGAGGGATACTTCTAATGGCTCACGCAGCGGACGACCTTCTTGAAACAGACATCGAGGCGTATCTCGACCGCCATGAACACAAGTCAATGCTCCGCTTCATCACGTGCGGAAGCGTCGACGACGGGAAAAGCACACTCATTGGGCGGCTTCTCTATGACTCAAAGCTTGTTTTTGAAGATCACCTTGAAGCTCTAGAGGCCGATTCGAAAAAGGTCGGTACGCAAGGAGGAGAACTCGACTTCGCGCTGCTTGTCGACGGTCTCGCCGCGGAGCGTGAACAAGGCATCACGATTGATGTGGCCTATCGATTCTTTTCTACTGAACGACGCAAGTTCATCGTTGCCGATACGCCAGGTCACGAGCAGTACACCCGCAATATGGTCACCGGTGCATCAACTGCTGATCTCGCAGTTGTTCTGATTGATGCGCGCAAAGGTGTGCTCACCCAAACGCGACGTCACAGTTTCTTGGTTTCTCTTCTCGGTATTCGTCACGTCGTGTTGGCTGTGAACAAAATCGACCTCGTTGACTATTCGCAAGAAGTGTTTGAGCAGATTGATCGCGACTACCGCGAGTTCGCAGCGCAAATTGGTTTGAATGACATCACCAGCATTCCGATGTCCGCTCTTCAGGGCGACAACATCACCGAGGTCGGGCCAAACATGGCGTGGTACTCCGGCCTGCCGCTTGTCACCCACCTTGAAAACGTGCAGGTCGACAATGAACTTCAGTCGCTCCCGTTTCGTATGCCTGTCCAATGGGTGAACCGCCCTGATCTCGATTTCCGAGGTTTCTCCGGTCAGATCGCTGGTGGCACGGTGCAACCAGGCGATTCCGTCCGAATCCTGCCTTCAGGGCGTGCGAGCACCGTCGAACGGATTGTCACCTACGACGGCGATCTCGAAGAGGCCGTTGCTGGTCAATCAGTGACAATCACACTCACTGACGAAGTCGACGTGAGTCGGGGTGACGTTATTGCGACGTCACTTGCACCGCCATCGGTCGCCGATCAGTTCGAAGCGCACATCGTCTGGATGGACGATCACGAGATGCTTCCCGGTCGCCCGTACTTGCTCAAGATTGGCGCTCGCACGGTAAGTGCAACATTGGCCCAGCCGAAGTACAAGGTAAATGTCAATACCCTTGAACATGTCGCTGCCCGCACCCTTGAACTCAATGAGATCGGCGTCTGCAATATCAATCTGGATCGTCCGATTCCATTCGATCCGTACAACGAGAATCGCG
>JBIIGP010000131.1:0-5641 GCA_044236415.1 Acidimicrobiales bacterium
CGGCTACACCGGTGAAGACGGTGTTGAGATTGCCGTTCCATCTCCACATGCGGCTGAGTTTTGGTCGGCACTCACGACTGCAGGAATTACACCGGCAGGTTTGGGGGCGCGTGACACCCTGAGGCTCGAAGCTGGCCTCCCGTTGCACGGTCACGAACTCGGCGCGGGCATCACGTCCTTGCAGGCGGGGCTTGGTTGGGCAGTGCGTTTCGACAAAGGACCGTTCCGAGGTTCTGAAGCTCTTGCCGCCGAACGCGATCGAGGGATCTCGCGCCGGCTCTCAGGGCTTGTCACCGAGGGTCGGCGACCCCCACGCGAAGGTTCAGCGGTTTTGCACGACGGTGTTGTCGTCGGAGAAGTGACGAGCGGTAATTACTCTCCTGAACTTGGGCACGGAATAGCACTCGCGTTCCTTCCGCCCGAAGCGAGCGTGGGCGATCAGTTCTCTATCGATGTGCGCGGAACACTTCTCGACGCGGTTGTTGTGAAACCGCCGTTCGTGAGCTGATTAGTTTTCGGCGAACGCTTCGATTGGCGGACACGAGCACACCACGTTTCGATCGCCGTAAGCGCCGTCGATGCGGCTCACCGGAGGCCAATAGCGAGCAGTGACGTGACCTGCGGGCCAGCCGGCCACCTCTCGTGGGTAGGCATGTTCCCATGAGTCGCTCGTGAGGTCGGCTGCGGTATGTGGCGCGTTGTGTAGTGGATTGTCCTCTGCTGGCCAATGGCCAGATGCAACGAGGTCGATTTCGCGGCGGATCGACAACATTGCGTTGCAGAATCGATCGAGTTCGTTCAAACCTTCACTCTCGGTGCTTTCGAACATGAGCGTTCCGGCAACAGGGAACGACATTGTCGGCGCGTGAAAGCCGTAGTCAATCAAACGCTTCGCGACGTCATCGACTGTCACACCCGTTTCTTTTGTGATGGGTCGAAGATCGAGGATGCACTCATGGGCAACCAAACCATCGCGTCCGGTGTAGAGAACGGGGAAGGCGTCTTTGAGTCGTTTCGCCACGTAGTTCGCGTTGAGGATTGCGACATGGGTGGCGCGTTCCAGACCCTCGGGGCCCATCATCGAGATGTATGACCACGGAATCGTGAGGATGTTCGCTGAGCCATAGGGAGCTGAAGAAACTGGACCGACCAGTGGACCGGTGACGGAACTGTCTCGATCGGGACCAGCCGAAGGAATGACCGGATGGCTTGGGAGGTAAGGAGCCAAGTGCGAGCGAACAGCGACGGGGCCAACTCCGGGTCCACCTCCGCCATGGGGAATGCAGAACGTCTTATGGAGATTGAGGTGGCTGACGTCGGCGCCGAAATGGCCAGGTCGCGCAACGCCGACAAGTGCGTTGAGGTTTGCCCCGTCGAGGTACACCTGACCGCCAGCGTCGTGCACCGCTCCGCAAATATCGCCGATGGCTTCTTCGAAAACGCCATGCGTCGATGGGTAGGTAATCATCAAAGCGGCGAGATTGTCAGCGTGTTCATCAATCTTTGATCGAAGGTCATCGACATCGACATTGCCGTTGTCATCGCAGGCGATGACGATCACCCGCATTCCGACCATCGTCGCGCTTGCAGCATTGGTTCCGTGTGCTGATGCCGGAATCAAACAGACGGTGCGATGCTCATGACCATTGCCAAGATGCCATGCACGAATCGCAAGAAGGCCGGCGAACTCGCCTTGGGAACCAGCGTTTGGCTGAAGAGACACAGCGTCATAGCCAGTGATGTCAGACAGCCAACGTTCGAGGTCGGAAATGATCGTTCGATAGCCAGCCGAGTCGGCGGGGTCGACATAGGGGTGAAGACCGGCGAACTGGCTCCATGTGACAGGTTCCATCTCGGCTGCCGAATTGAGTTTCATCGTGCAAGAACCGAGCGGGATCATGGCCCGGTCGAGTGCAAGATCGACATCGGCGAGTCTGCGCAAATACCGGACCATCTCCGTTTCACTGTGGTGTGTTGTGAAATTCGGGTGGTCGAGATAACTCGTTGTGCGTCGGCCCGCTAATGGAATGGACTCTGCCGCTACCGCATCGAGTTTGGCGACCGAAACCTCGCTGGCCCCGGCGCAGGTCAAAAGCGTGGAGACCGTTACTGGTGTTGTGGTCTCATCGAATGAAACCGAAATGGTGTCGGCATCGACTCGGCGTACTTCAAGACCAGCGGCACGTGCCGTCGCTACGAGCGCATCGGCTCCGGAGGGAACTGAAATCGTGAGCGTGTCGAAAAATGTTTGGTTGACCGGGCCAAGACCAAGACCACGGAAACCCTCGGCCGCCGCAGCGGTGAGGCGATTGATACGCGTAGCGATTCGGCGGAGTCCCTGCGGTCCGTGCCACGCGGCATAAAGGGCCGCCATCACCGCGAGAAGAACTTGGGCGGTGCAGATATTCGACGTTGCCTTTTCGCGTCGGATGTGCTGCTCTCGAGTCTGCAGTGCAAGGCGGTACGCCGGTCGGCCCGCTGTGTCGATCGAAACACCAACGAGACGACCGGGCAGGACTCGACGGTGCTCGTCACGAGTAGCAAGGAACCCAGCGCTCGGCCCGCCAAATCCCAGCGGGATACCGAAACGTTGCGAAGAGCCAACGACAACATCGGCGCCGAGTTCACCCGGGGGAGTGATGAGACAGCACGCAAGGAGATCGGTGGTGACGGCCACGAGTGCGCCAGCGATATGGGCCGCATCAATTGCGGGAGCAAGATCGCGAATTTCACCCGATGAGCCCGGATGGGAGAGGAGCACACCGAAAACGTCGTCAGCGATTGGATCATCGGGACTGGCAAGCTCGATCGTGAAACCAAGCGGTTCGGCACGTGTCTGGAGCACCGCAATTGTTTGGGGATGTGTATCGCGATCGACGACAAAGCGCTCGCCGCGCTTTCCGTTTGTTCGGTGGAGAAGAGTCATTGCCTCGGCGGCAGCAGTCGACTCGTCGAGCATCGATGCGTTTGCAATATCCATGCCCGTGAGGTCGCAGACCATGGTTTGGTACATGAGAAGCGCTTCGAGTCGGCCCTGGGAAATTTCAGGCTGATAGGGCGTGTATGCGGTGTACCAGGCGGGATTCTCGAGCACATTGCGGCGAAGCACCGGGGGAGTCACGCAGTCGTACCAACCGCATCCGATGAGTGACGTGCGGACAACATTGCGATCGGCGATCAAGCGCAAGCGCTGCAACATCGTTGCTTCGTCGACTGCTGCGGGAACAGCGAGGGGAGTCGTCGAGCGAATGGAGGGCGGGACAACGGCATCGATGAGCGCTTCGAGAGTCGGCTGTCCGACAACAGAGAGCATCCGTTTGATGTCATCGTCAGAGGGACCGATATGCCGACCAACAAATTGATCGGGAGCAATCAGTTCTTCAAGTGACGGGCGGGGATCAGTCATGGTGGCCTCGATGGTCGCGACGCGAATGCGCCTAGGTCGGGACCCCGCTCTGTTGTGGTACCTGAGAGTTTCGCTTCGAACGGCGACCGGGCCCCAAGGAACCTGTTCGTCGTTGTCGACTTTCCCCGTCGGTGAGTCACCTACGTGAGTAAGAGACTGCTCTCCAGAGTTGCCTGCGCAAGCGGTACATGGGCCTGAGAGTTTCCCGGGGGGTTGCTCCTTCGGCGCCAGACACTTTCCGTTCGATCGAGTTGATCGTTTGGCGAATGACTGGACTCTCCCGCAAGCGGTGATCAGCGTCAGTTGTCTTTTGGAACTTAGTCGAAGAGATCTGGTTGTTCGCGCACGATGGTCGAGTACAGCGGTTGGAAGGAGAACCACCCTGCGAAGTTGTGACCAACCTGATCGTGCGTCATGGCTGCACAGTCGGCGTCGATCAAAATCGGGGAGCCGGCTGCCATGGCAAGAAGCTGCGCTTGGCAGCTCCGCTCCATAGTGATGTACCACCAGGCGGCTTCATCAACAGAGTGGCCGACAGTGAGCAGACCGTGATTGCGGAGGATTGCTGCCTTCTTCATTTCAAGTCCAGCGGCGATGCGTCGGCCCTCGCTCGAATCAAGCACGACGCCGGTGTAGTCGTCGAACAAGACGTGGTCGTCGTAGAACGCACATGCGTCCTGAGTTATTGGATCGAGCAGCCGTCCGAGAGAAGAGAACGCTTTGCCATAGATCGAATGCGTATGGGCTGCAGCGATGACGTCGGGCCGTGCTGCATGCACTTCGGAATGGATCGCGAACGCGGCCTGATTAATCGCGTACTCGCCGTGGAGAATCTCGCCCTCGTGGTTTACGAGAATGAGATCGGACACGCTGATCAAACGAAAATCCATGCCGATTGGATTAAGCCAGAAGCAATCAGGATGCTCAGGATCGCGAACAGTGATGTGACCGGCGACGCCTTCACCAAATCCGAGTTTGCCGAAAAGCCGAAACGCTGCAGCGAGTCGCTCTTTGCGATATTGGCGTTCGTCTTCGAAATTGTCGAAGACCGGAATGTCGTAGGGGATTGGCTTGCTCGCAGCACGAACCACACCGAAATTGTCAGGATCGAGACTTGCGGTCATCGCAGCTCTCCATTCTTTTGGGGGCGTCACCCCGCTGCCGTGGGACGATCCTATGTCCGCCATGGCATCAGATGACGTCCTTGACCGAGCGTCTCATTGCTGTTTATCTAACGACACAACAAGTTGTTCTCGTGTGAGGGGAAGTTCGGTGAGAATCCGGCGCTGTCCCGCAACCGTGTGAGTGTTGGCTCTTTGGTTCTTGCCGGAGGGGTAGCAGTCGAGTCGGATCACCGAACCCGAGAACGAAGCTCACCATCACCGTCGTGGAATGCGGTGTCGAGCCTCGAACTCTTGCGCCATTAGGTGTTCGACGAGGACCGACATTGTTCAAGCGTCGGTCCAAATAAAGGACACCATGAAAATTTTCTCAACTCAAGTTTCGACTCGCCTCCGTCGCGGAACGGTTGCGGTGGTCGTTGCACTCGTCGCTGTTGTCGGCATAACGAACTACCCAGCGTCAGCGGTTTCGACACCGGCATCGTCTTTGACGTCCAGCTGGCTGGCTGCGCAGGTTGGTCCCACTGGGGAAGTCAGTGTCAGCGGCTCGACGCAGTCGGTTGTCACGCAGACGATGTACGTCGCACAGGGTCTTGCGGCAACGGGGGAGCAGCGTGACGCTCTGGACCGTGCGATGTCGTTTCTCTCGCTTGGCGCCAGTATCGAAGAGTGGGTTACGAACGACGGAAGTGGTGGCACCGTTGCACCGCCTGGGGCTGACCTCCCTGAGCGACTCGCATCATTGATCTTGCTCGTCAACACCACGCGGGGAAACCCGAGAGCCTTCGGGACCACCGCGGTAGATCTCGTTGCGCGGGCCCAAGCCATGTACGGCCAAGTTGTTCCAGGGTTCTACGGCTACCAAGAACCGTGGTCGTCAATTCAGGATCAGTCGTTGATGGTGATTGCGTTGCAGGCTGTGGGGGCGACGCCTCCAACAGCGGCTATTGACTGGCTTGTCGATCAACAATGTGTGGGTGGTTCCAACCCGCAGAGCTCACTCGGCGGCTGGCAAGCATTTCGGGCGTCGAATGGCAATGTCATTCAGGACTGCGATGCTCCTGACCCCATCAACTACGTAGGCGCTGACACCAACTCCACAGCGTTTGCAGTA
>JBIIGP010000132.1:0-5627 GCA_044236415.1 Acidimicrobiales bacterium
GCAAACTGGGTTGCAACGAGTGATCGACCTCGCGCAATACCTTTCCGGGCGTAATCGGCGCGATCTTTCATCACCTGTTCGGGGGCGACGTAGTACGGCATGCTCATCGGGCACCCCCGGCGGTCTCGGTTGATGTCTCGGGCAATCGGCCGCCGCCATCACGAGATGACAGTGCATCTAGGAGGCCCACGAAACGTTGAGCGATTTCCGTATCGTCGACGCGCTCGAAACCTTCGGAAGTGATTGTTGCGATGACCGGATAGATGCCTCGAACCATGTCGGGACCGCCGGTAGCCGAGTCTTCGTCGGCAGCTTCGAAGAGCGCCGTAATCGCAAGGTCGACAGCTTCATCGCGACTGAGTCCTTCGTGGAAACGCATCTTCACAACAGATCCAGCCAACGAACCGCCGGAGCCGCTTGTCGCAAAGTTCGATTCTTCGTAACGGCCGCCCGTGATGTCGTATTGAAATAAGCGTCCTGCTGCGCGTCGGGTGTCGAAGCCGGCGAAGATCGGTACTACAGCAAGACCCTGCATTGCGGCCGGAAGATTGTTGCGAACCATTTGACCGAGTTGGTTCGCTTTGCCTTCAAGTGAAAGTTGGGAACCTTCAACTTTTTCGTAGTGCTCAAGCTGCAGCTGAAACAACTTGACCATTTCCATCGCAGGACCGGCCGCACCGGCAATAGCCACACCGGAATGACGATCGGCGGGGAACACCTTTTCGATGGCGCGATGACTGATGATGTGTCCGGAGGTGGCCCGTCGATCCCCCGCCATCACAACGCCATCGGCGAAGCGAATCGCCACGACGGTTGTCGCATGGGTGATCGACAGTCGCTCATCGACAGCGGTAGAAGGAGCCACTGGAACGAGGCCCTGCATCTTGGCCAGCGCTGCGAAATCTGGACCTGGATCTTCGGACGGGTTGAAAAACGGCATGCTCACGCTGGAGAGGCTACCGGTTGTACCGAGATCCGCCTGCGGCTGTTACTGACCGCCCTTTTGCACGAAACTACGGACAAAATCCTCGGCGTTGGTTTCCAGCACCTCGTCGATTTCATCGAGAAGGTCGTCGAGTTCTGCCTTGAGTTTCTCGCCGGCCTCCGAACTCGATGGAGCCTCGTCTACCGCCTCTTCTGGACGCTCGGTTGGTGTTCGTCTGATCTGTTCACGTTCAGGCATGGCACCTCCTAATTGTCGAGGGCGTGATCCTCCGTGGAACCGGAGGCCACTTCCCTATGCGTCGAGTTGAGCGAGCAACTCGGCTGCTGTCTGGCTGGATTCGATCACGCTAGCCACATGAGAGGCGGTTCCGCGCGACGGTTCCATCATTGCGACTCTCCTGAGCGGTTCGGTTCCGACGTCGAACACCATGGAGTCCCAATTCGCGGAAATAATCTCGTCCCCGAACTTGGCCAGACAGGCACCGCGGAAGTAGGCGCGTGTGTCTTCGGGAGGGAAGCTCATTCCTTGAAGAACCATCTCGGGGTCACAAATGGTTTCTAATCCGACACGCCGAGCAAGTGACTTTTCTGGACGGAGGTCGTGATACTGCAAGTCGAGCGCGTGGAGACGAGCATCACCCCACTCCAAACCATGCCGCTCGCGGTAGCCATCAATAAGTCGGTACTTTGCGATCCAATCGACGGTGCTTGCAAGCGACTCGGGATCGGTCTCGAGCCCTGAGAGTGTCTGATTCCAACGACGAAGAATCTCGGGTCCGACTTCCTCACCTACAACAGAGAATCCATGATGCTGGCCCCAGTCAACGGCCCGTTCAAAGAGATAGCGCTGAATCTCAAGTGCCGTCGCCGAACCTCCGCCAGCCAATGGCAATGCTGCGCGGAGCGAGAGATCGGTGCTCACGGTTCGGAGCGCGTGAATGGGAGCCGCAAACCTGAGGTCTCGTCTGATCCAGTCGTCTTCAATCATCGCCAGAACGATGGCGGTGGTACCAACCTTCAAAAATGTCGCCACCTCGCTCATGTTCGCGTCTCCGATGATGACGTGTAGGCGGCGGTACTTCTGGGGGTCCGCGTGGGGCTCGTCTCTCGTATTGATGATTGGTCTCTTCAACGTCGTTTCGAGACCGACCTCTTCCTCGAAAAAATCAGCACGCTGACTGATCTGAAAGGGAACGAGTTCGGAGGAAAACCCAAGTTCGCTTCCGACTTTCCCTGCACCACAGAAAATTTGGCGGGTGATGAAGTGCGGCGTGATCTCCGCAACGATTCTACCGAAGGGCAGGTCTCGATCGATGAGGTAGTTCTCGTGACATCCGTACGAGTTCCCTTTCCCATCCGAGTTGTTCTTGTACGCAACGATCGACTGGCCCTCGGGCAGGAGCGCATCTGCTGCTCTCATTGATCTTTCGAGGATCACCTCGGCGGATCGATCGAACGTAACAACCGACAGTGCGTCGCCACACTCTGGAGTGGAGAGTTCAGGGTGAGCGTGGTCGACGTAGTAGCGAGCACCGTTCGTGAGAACTGCGTTCACCATGTGAGTTTCAACTTCAGGGGGCATCGACTCAGGATTCGTCACCCCGCGTGCATCCGCACCCGGCGTCTCGAATTCGAAATCCCAACCGACACCAGGGGCACCGTGGACCGCTCCACCCGACTTGGTGAGATCACTGAGATAGGAATTAATAAGAATGGAAGATGCAGTGATCGGATTCGGATCCTCGACCCCGCGAAAAACGATTCCGTACTCGGTTTCGATTCCACAGATCTTTCTGATCGCCACGAGAAATCCCTACCGACTCTTCCTGCTCGACTTCAGAGGTACTGGCCGGTGCCGACTCGCTCGATAGAGCGACCACCTGAGGTTTCTGTTTCCGAATGCTTCACAAGCGTGCGGATGTAGATGATCCGCTCACCCTTCTTGCCCGAAATCTTGGCCCAGTCATCAGGGTTGGTCGTATTGGGGAGATCCTCGTGTTCTTTATATTCCTGGTGAATCGACTCAAACATGTCGTTCACGCGGATTCCTCGTTCGCCGGTTCGCAGGAAACGTTTGATCGCAAGCTTCTTTGCCCGTCTCACGATGTTCTCAATCATCGCACCTGACGAAAAGTCTTTGAAGTACATGATCTCTTTGTCGCCGTTTTGGTAGGTGACCTCGAGGAACTGGTTGGCCTCGTCGTCGCGATACATCTCGGCCACTGTTTGCTCGATCATGACGCGAACGGTCTTCTCTGGGTCGCCGCCTCCGAGTGAATCAACTTCGACAATGTCGAGAGGTAGGTCGGCAGTGAGATAACGGGCAAAAATCTGAGCAGCTGAATTCTCATCAGGACGCTCAATCTTGATCTTTACGTCGAGACGACCGGGTCGAAGGATGGCGGGATCGATCAGATCCTCTCTATTGGAAGCTCCGATGACAATCACATTCTTCAGCGTTTCCACACCATCGATCTCAGCGAGAAGCTGCGGCACGATGGTCGATTCCATATCCGAACTGATGCCGGTTCCGCGAGTACGGAAGAGCGAGTCCATCTCGTCGAAGAAGACAATGACGGGCCAACCTTCTTCGCTCTTCTCGCGTGCACGTTCGAAGACAAGTCGGATCTGCCTCTCGGTTTCACCGACGTACTTATTGAGTAACTCTGGTCCCTTGATATTCAGGAAGTAACTACGAGCGTGTTCGTCTCCCGAGACCTCTGCAACTTTCTTGGCGAGCGAGTTCGCAACGGCTTTTGCAATAAGCGTTTTGCCGCAGCCCGGGGGGCCGTAGAGAAGGATGCCCTTCGGCGCCGGAAGTTTGTGTTCTGCAAAGAGTTCGTGGTGCAGGAATGGAAGCTCGACTGCATCCATGATCTGTTCGATTTGCGAGTCGAGGCCACCGACGTCGGCATAGGAGATGTCCGGGACCTCTTCGAGCACGAGTTCTTCGACATCGGGACGCGGAAGTTTCTCGAGCAGCATCGATGCCCGGGGATCAAGCAACAAAGAATCGCCAGACCGGAGCTTGACGCCTAGAAGGTCGGCACCAACCTCTACAACCTGTTCTTCGTCCGCTCTGCCGACGATCATCGCCCGGTGGCCGTCGCTAAGGAGTTCTTTGAACGTCACGACCTCGCCTGTGCGCTCAGGGGCTCGTGCCAGCACCACGTTGAGCGATTCATTGAGGACGACCTCTGACCCACGGACGAGTTCGGCGGGAGAAATGTCAGGGTGCAGCGAGACGCGAACTTTGCGTCCCCCCGAAAAGACATCAACCGTTCCGTCATCGTTGTGGTCGATAAACGTTCCGTAGGCGGCGGGAGGTTGGCTGAGCTTCTCGACCTCGTCCCGAAGCGCTGCGATGTGATCACGTGCTTCGCGCAACGTGTAGGTCAGTTTTTCGTTTTGGCTGACGGCCTGGGAGAGCTGGCCCTTTGTCTCAAGCACTCGCTCTTCGAGGGTCCGGACACGCTTGGGAGCATCCTGCAGGCGTCGGCGGAGAGAGGCCACTTCCTCTTCGAGAACACGGAACTGTTCCCTGAGTTCATCGTCAGGAGAACCGTTGCCAACATTGGGATCTTGGTTACTCATCAGGCGCACCTCCTCCTTCTGCGGTGGACCCTATCCGGCCACCCTGTGCCGCGACTGACTGGAGTTGGCCCGAATGAGTGATTCGACAGAAAATCGGGACCCGGTTCCTCATCAGGCGCCAGAGCAACTATGGTTTCGGACGTTCCCATCCCCCCTCACGAAGAGGTGTAGTGACACATGAAGGTCTGGATCGATCAGGATCTCTGCACAGGCGACGGACTCTGCGAGGAGATTGCCCCTGACGTGTTCACGCTGCTTGACGACGGTCTTGCCTACGTCAAAGAGGGCGACAAGGTGTACTCCGATCCGGGTGGCGCTGCAGGTCTCGCCAACATCCCTGATGGTCAACTCGATGGCGTCATTGAGTCCGCCGAGGAATGCCCCGGAGAATGCATCTTCATCGAAGTTGAGTGAACTGCACTCGCAGCACACGTGAATGTTTTAGAGGGCCTCAGCATTGCTGGGGCCCTTCTCTTTTTCCCAAGTCTTCGGCTGAAGCGTCTGGGATGACTTGATCGGCAAAGTCTCAGTTGATGCAGACGCCGGTACTCACGGCGGAACTCTCGACCTGCCCGAGTACTGCGTTCAATTCAGACGGCGCCAACGCATACGCGACATCCTCCACATCCCTGGCGATCGCAAACGCAATGCCGACCACGACTCCATTTGAATCTGAAAGAGCCGCACCCGAGTCGCCTGGTCGAAGAGTTGACGAAAGCTCAAGCACCTTGCGTTCGGTCCTCTTTGAACCATAGATATCGCGACCGGTCGCGTTAATCACCCTGGCGACGCTGAACGGAGCAATACGAAGCGGCTCACCCCCGGGATGTCCGAAGACTCCCCCGGTGGTCCCGCCATCAGGATCTTCTGAGGACAACGCAAGAGCAGGTCGATCGAGGCCGCTGACGCGAACGATGGCCACATCACGCTCGGGGTCGAAGGCCACGACGACACCATCGAAGCGGCGACCATCGTTGCGGATCACTGTCGTTGATCGTTCACCTGCAACAACATGAGCATTGGTTGCAATGAGACCTTCGCCAACAACGAAACCTGAACCGTCCTGAAGCTTGTCGCATGCTGGTCCC
>JBIIGP010000133.1:0-5623 GCA_044236415.1 Acidimicrobiales bacterium
GTCTCGCGAGGTTGTCATCGGATTCGAACAGGGCATCCCGGTTTCGATCGATGGTGTTACCAAGTCATTGGCATCGCTCATTGTTGAAATGAACGAAATTGTCGGTGGCTACGGCTGGGGTCGTCTCGACATGGTTGAAAATCGTCGAGTCGGCATCAAGAGTCGTGAAACCTACGAAGCGCCAGGAGCACTCGCTCTCATCCTTGCGCATCAAGACCTCGAATCGCTTTGTCTCGAGCGTGATGTCATGCACGAAAAGCAGCGGCTCGAAGGTCGCTACGCCGATCTTGTGTACGACGGAATGTGGTACTCGCCACTCAAGAACGCGCTTGATGCGTTCTTCGATTCCACGCAGCAGTACGTCACCGGTGAAGTTCGACTCCGTCTTGAACCAGGTCGTTGTTATGTCGTCGGACGACGAAGCCCGTGGAGCTTGTACGACTACGGACTCGCTACCTACGACGCGGAAGATACGTTCAACCACGCCGATTCCGAAGGCTTCGTAAAGCTTTGGGGCTTGGGTATTCAAACTTGGGCGGCTCGTCAATCGACCGCCACCAACGGAAAGTAACAATCCATGAGCACACTCTGGCACGGTCGGTTCGAGGGTGGACCAGCCGAGGAACTGATGGCGTTCACCGTGAGTCTTCCCTTTGACTCGCGTCTCGCCGCTGACGACCTCACTGGCTCTCGCGCGCACGTGCGTGGTCTCGCTCGTGCCGGAATCCTCACCGACGACGAGTGTGCGTCTGTTCTTTCTGCTCTCGATGCCGTTGAAGTTGAACTTCGGAACGAAACGTTTGTCTTCGTGCCGTCGGACGAAGACATTCACACAGCCGTCGAGCGTCGTGTCACCGAAATTGCTGGTCCTGCAGGAGCAAAGCTTCATACCGGTCGTAGCCGGAACGATCAGGTCGCAACCGACCTCCGCTTGTTCACCAAGCGTGAGATCGGCGTGGTCATCGACAAGACACTCGCAATGCAGCGGGTGCTGCTTGATCGCGCACAGGAAGTCGGCGAGGCCGCGGTTCCCGGATACACGCATTTGCAGCGTGCACAGCCGGTATTGCTGGCGCATCATCTCCTTGCGCACGGTTGGGCGCTTTCTCGTGACATCGATCGACTCATCGACGCTCGTCGCCGGCTCGACGTTTCACCCCTCGGGGCCGGCGCTCTCGCTGGTTCCTCGTTGCCTCTCGATCCCGCTGCAACCGCCGAAGACCTCGGATTTGCGGACGTGTTCGCAAACTCACTCGATGCAGTGAGCGATCGCGACTTCGTCGCAGAATCGCTTTTTGATTTGGCGCTTCTCGGCGTCCATCTGTCGCGCCTCGCCGAGGAAATCATTCTGTGGTCCACCGACGAGTTCGGATTCCTTGGTCTCGCCGACGCCTACTCGACGGGTTCTTCCATGCTTCCGCAAAAGAAGAACCCAGACATTGCGGAACTCACTCGTGGCAAGACTGGCCGACTCATTGGCAACCTCACTGGGCTCCTCGCCACGCTGAAGGCGTTACCCCTCGCATATAACCGTGACCTGCAGGAAGACAAAGAGCCGCTGTTCGATTCTCTTGACACAGTGGTGCTCGCACTCGGAGCAATGACTGGTCTGCTTGCGTCGTCCACGTTCAGGCTCGACGTGATGGCCGAAGCTGCGAATGCACCCACTGCGGCTGCAACTGATCTTGCTGAATGGCTTGTAGCCAACGGAACTCCGTTCCGTGATGCGCACGCCATTGTCGGCGCACTGGTGCGCAAGAGCCTCGACGAAGGAATCGCTCTCCGTGAACTTGTCGCGTCATCGCCTGAACTCGGCCCCGATGCGGTTTTCCTTGTCGACCCTGGTGTTGCAGTGACTCGTCGGACGACGCCAGGCGGCGGAGGGCCCGAACCTGTGGCCGCGCAGCTCAAGGCTTTCGCGACTCGGGTCGCGACCGACGAAGCACGCAACTGAACAATGGTCGATGACTCGTCATCTCGCCATGAATCGATGATGTCGTCGGTCGCGACGCCGCACGTTGTTGCTGAAAGTGATTTAGCGGCCTCTGACAACTTGGCGATCCTTATCGACGCGCTCGACCGCCACGAAACCGATGATTTCGCTCAGCGAGCGGTGGCCGTTCGGATGGCCGAGTTCGCTCGTTCGAATGACGACGCTCTTTTCCGCACATGTTCCGAAGCGCACTTCACGGGATCAGCGCTCGTCGTTGAAGAGGGAACCAGTCGGTTCATTCTTCTCTTCCACACAAAACTGCAGAAGTGGCTGCAGCCCGGTGGTCATGTCGATGGGAACGCAAATCTGGCCGCCTCGGCGCTTCGCGAAGCGCAGGAAGAAACGGGCATCGAAGGATTACGAGTTGTGCAACCAGCGTTCGACCTCGACATTCACGAGGTTCGGCCGCCGAACGAGCCGCCCCATCTTCATCTCGACATTCGCTTCGTCGTACTTGCTCCGAAGGGTTCCGTTCCGGTCGGCAACCATGAGTCTCGAGAACTCCGCTGGGTCACCGTCGACGAGTTACAAGAGTTCGATGTTGACGAAAGCGTGCATCGTCTTGTTCATCAGGGCCTGCGTCTGCTCGAAAACATCGACCTCTAGCCAGACAGTTATTCGGTGTCGTCAGGGGTGACGCAGTTGTACATCTTGTTCATCGTGGCAAAGAAGTCGATGGGCTTGGAGATCTGCTGTCGGTCTTTGACCGAAACATAGAAGCGAGCATTTGGGTCACTTCTGAGTGCGGTGGCGTAGGCCTCTCGATCGCCGACGTAGGTGCGCCAGTCTCCGAGCCACTCGGTGATGTTTGATGCCTCATTCGCATCAGAAGGGAGTGCAACCGCGCTGAGCTGATCGAGCATCGCGTAGAGGATGACGTCAGACTTCGCAACGACGTCGGCTCGTTCGATGGGGTTAGGCGTCGCATAGGCCTTTGGGAACTGCGACAACTGCTGGGCGGCATTCGTGCAAATTGCCTCGGCTGCTTCGGGGAACGTCCTGTCCTTGAGCGTCGCCGGGGGAGTCTCGGATGGAGGAAAGAATAAGGCCCATCCCCAGAGTCCTACGATCACGAGAACGGCGAGCAGGGCGAGCACTCGCGCCGTTCGGGCGCGGAATGACAGTGGCTCAACCTCGTCGTCGGAGACGGTGGAGTCGTTGTCCTCGAGGTCCATGGGGGTCAACTGTTGCCCGTGGGAACCTTGCTGGCAAAGCGGGGGCCCAGAATGGCGCGCATCCGCCACGAGTGGCGTGAAACCGGCTGGACTAGTCAGCCGAGACGGGAGAGAGTGACCCCCTGTGAGTACCGCCGACATCCTCGAAGATCTCAACGCTCGTGGCCTGATCCACGACACCACCTCCATCGATGCGCTCCGCGATCGACTCGGGCAGGGCCCAGTAGCGGTCTACGCCGGCTTTGACCCGACCGCCGACAGCCTCCATGTGGGCAATCTGGTCCCACTGTTGCTGCTTCGCCGGTTCCAGCTATTCGGACACCAGCCGGTTGCATTGGCCGGGGGAGCGACCGGCATGATCGGCGATCCAGGTGGACGTTCCTCAGAGCGCAACCTGCTTGATGCCGCGACACTCGATGCCAATCTCGCTGCGATCAAGCCCCAGCTCGAGATGCTGCTGGACTTCACACCAGGGGCAACGCAGGCCCGCTTGGTCGACAACCGTGATTGGACTGCTCCGCTCAGCGTTCTTGATTTCCTACGCGATGTCGGAAAGCACGTCACCGTCAACACGATGCTCGCCAAGGACTCTGTGAAATCCCGGGTTGAATCTGAAGCGGGCATTTCGTTCACCGAGTTCAGCTACATGCTGTTGCAGGCCAACGATTACCACCATTTGTTCAATGAATTGAAGGTGGAATTGCAGGTCGGCGGGTCAGACCAATGGGGAAACATCACAGCTGGAATCGACCTCATTCGCCGCACCGCGGGGGCACACGTTCACGGGCTCACCGTTCCTCTTGTCACTCGGGCCGATGGTCAGAAGTTCGGCAAGTCGGTTGATGGAGCGGTATGGCTCTCTCCTGCACGCACGAGCCCCTATGCCTTCTTTCAGTACTTCATGAATGTCGACGACCGAGATGTCGAACGATTCCTCCTGCAGATGACCCTTGTGCCGCTCGAGCAGATCGCTGCAGTGATGGCTGAGCACACTGGCGATCCCGGGCAGCGACGGGCCCAGCAGTTGTTGGCCCATTCGGTGACTTCGCTCGTCCATGGCGAGGTTGAGGCCGAGCGTGCTGCTGGGGCCTCCCAAGGATTCACACGATCGGCCCAAGAGCTCTCGGCCGAGGAATGGGCGGAACTGGCCTCAAGCCTCCCGACGCTCCCCATCGACGCTGCGGAAATTGGCCGAGATCTTGTGGAAGTTCTTGCCGACCATGGGGCACTGGCATCTCGAAGTGAAGGCCGCCGCCTCGTTGCGCAATCCGGTCTTTCACTGAACGACACGGCGGTTGTCGAGGGCCAGGTACTCGAGGCCAGCGACTTCACCGCCGATGGCTACGCCATGGCTCGTAGGGGCAAAAAACACCGTTTTGTCCTACGTTTTTTGCCCTAATCGCTCCCGTTCGACCACAACCATCTGACCGAGGTGGTGCTGACGCTGCGTTCGTCCCCAGGTGTCGATGTGCATTGGATGCCGAGTGCGGCTATCTTGCTCGGACCACCTCGGGGCGGCTGTGCCGCACTGGGGAGGTCGACCCCCCTGATTTCGGTATGTGTGAGCTTCTTGCGCTGCCGAGTTGCGTTGGTCGGGCCCACTCGTTAGAGTGGCTCTCCGCTCCTGAGGCGGCTTCCACATTCGGAAGCTGCTCCGGTAGTCAAAGTTGTCTCCGGCGAAATTGTTCGCCGGCTGCCGCACCTCCGGGTGCACCGAGTTCTGGCCGGTCCATAGAGACTGAGCTCCCTCGGGTCGTGCTCCTTGAAAACGGAACAGAGGACGAAAAAGCCAGTGCGGGCGATCACCGCAACCGGCCTTCCCCGTGCTCATTCGCGCTTCGGCTTGCCGGAACGAGAATGGGGAGAAGGTACGAGTCGTGATCGTTCACCAAGCAATTCCGGCAGAACCCCATGTGTATGGGGGAAAGCCACGGTGAGGTTCGAAAGAACCAAACCACTTCGAGATTCAGAGAGGTGAGCCCCTCTCTCTCGGACTTTTCACTGATCGATTCATGTCTGTCCACGCCCTCGGGTGCGGTTGGATGTGAACACGGTTTCGATGGAGAGTTTGATCCTGGCTCAGGACGAACGCTGGCGGCGTGCCTAACACATGCAAGTCGAGCGGGATCCATCCAGTAGCAATACTGGTGAAGATCTAGCGGCGAACGGGTGAGTAACACGTGAGAAACCTGCCCCGGACTCTGGGATAACACGAGGAAACTCGTGCTAATACCGGATACCTTCTTTTGGTCGCATGGCCAGCTGAAGAAAGATTTATCGGTTTGGGAGGGTCTCGCGGCCTATCAGCTAGTTGGCGGGGTAACGGCCCACCAAGGCATCGACGGGTAGCTGGTCTGAGAGGACGATCAGCCACACTGGGACTGAGACACGGCCCAGACTCCTACGGGAGGCAGCAGTGGGGAATCTTGCGCAATGGGCGAAAGCCTGACGCAGC